>JAGNYO010000048.1 GCA_017984895.1 Sphingobium sp.
AAACAGGTGGTTCAGGCAACTTTCATCATCAGGAAACTGCTTGAAAAACTGCGCGATTGTTTGGGGCTTCTTGCTCATACCCCATGATATACGTCATTCCGTTACGTATGTAAAGGGGATAATCGCCCAAACTACCGGCTATTCGGCACTTGACTACATGACGAGTGTCTACAACAACTTTAGCAGCTTTTTCGTACCGGGGGTTGTTGCGCCGCTTGTTACCCCACAGGGCATTCGTCTGCCAATATCCAACTATGATCCGGAAGCTACACTCGAGAACAAGCAGTCCAATTTCACTCAGGAAGTTCGGGTTCAAAGCGCCGACGCCGGTGCGCCACTCAAGTGGGTTATTGGCACTTATTACCAGAACAACAAGGGCAGGAACACAGAGTTTCTGACAGACCCCAATGCCAGCGACCTTACCTTGGCTCTTTTTGGTTTGACGGCCGACCAGTTCCTAGGATTGCCGCTTATCAATGGTGGCGAAACATATCGCGGCACTTATCACACGCGCGATAAGCAAATCGCCCTGTTCGGGCAGCTCGACTATAGTTTGACAGAGAAGTTGAAGGTCACAGTCGGGGCACGGGTTTCCAAAAACAAGTTCTCCTTTACCAACAGCGCTGATGGCCCAATCAACGGTGGTCCCACTCAGGCGATAGGCCAGCAAAAGGAAACACCTTTCACCCCTAAAGTGGGCGTCTCCTATCAGCTTGACGCGGGCAATATGGTCTATGCCAGCTATGCGAAAGGATATCGTATCGGCGGTGCCAATGCGCCGATCCCGTTCTCGCCATGTGCGAGCGGCTTTGGTCAGCTTGGAATTAATGGTGCGCCAACCGACTATAATTCCGATACGACCAATAGCTATGAACTAGGATCAAAGAACCGGCTGTTTGGCGGCAAGGTTCAGCTGGCCACCAGTGCCTATTATATTAAGTGGAAAAACATTCAGCAGGCGACCACGGTTCCGATTTGCGGATATGTTTACATAGATAATCAGGGCGAAGCCGTTAGCCAGGGCTTCGACTTGCAAATGCAAGCGAGGCCGGTTGACGGTGTTCAGCTTGATGTGGCGTTCGGATATACAGATGCACATTATTCCTCGACGTTAGTCCAGGGACCGCGCACCGTGGTCCGCGACGGCAACTCCCTTGGAGGCCCGGAATGGACATTATCGCTGGGCGGCCAATATGATTTCGAAGCCTTCGCAAAGCCGGTATTCATTCGTGCTGACTGGCAACATGCAGGGTTGCAGAAAGGGTTGACACCTGCGCAGGATCCACTGGTTCCCGCGAGCTATGATGGCACTATCCCGGTTCCACCGGCTACTGATTATGTTACCTTGCGGACAGGGATAACATTCGATCAGTTGCAGCTCGCGCTGTTTGTGGACAACGTCCTGAATTCATCAGAGATCCTGACAAGGTCGCACAGAACCCGGACTTCGCCATTCTATGGCAATACCAGTTGGCGGCCTCGCACTTACTCTCTGATAGCAACCTATCGTTTTTGAATAGACCGATGAGGAGGGCCCAGGGCGACCTGGGCTCTTTTCATATGTAATGCATTTCGTCGCCGCCCTCCGCCACTTTATGGTTGGTCTGGATGCGCTGCCCAACGCAGCCGCGGGGAGCGTGCGGTTACTTCCAGTCACCACGCGCTGCGAACAAGTCGTCTTAAGGGAAAGGCCTCTGTCTCATAGAATCCGGACCTGAGTGTCAGAAGGTCGGACGCAATTGTTAAGCCTGCGGGAGAATGAAAAGATGGTAACCAACGCTGAACTGAGGGACATTCGCGCGCAAGCGGTTCCGCGTGGCGTGGCGTCTGCGACCGGCATATTTGCAATGCGCGCAGAAAATTCCGAAATATGGGATCAGGACGGGCGACGTTTCATCGACTTTGCCGGGGGCATCGCAGTATTGAATGTAGGGCACCGCCATCCAAAGGTGATGCTTGCGGTTTCAGAGCAGCTAAATCGTTACACACACACGGCCTTTCAGGTCGTTCCTTACGAACCCTATGTCCGTCTGGCCGCCCGGCTCAATGCATTGGCCCCGATCGATGGGCCAGCCAAGACGATCTTCTTTACGACGGGCGCGGAGGCAACCGAAAACGCGGTAAAGATCGCGCGTGCTGCGACTGGGAGGTCTGCGATTATCGCATTTGGCGGCGGATTTCACGGGCGCACATTGCTTGCATCCGCGCTTACCGGAAAGGTCAATCCCTATAAGCGCGGTCTTGGACCTTTCCCCAGTGAAATTTATCATGTTCCTTTCCCTGCCGACAACAGCGGCGTCACTGTGGAAGATAGCCTGCGAGCAATCGAAAACATCTTTAGCTACGACATCGAACCAGAGCGTGTGGCCGCGTTCATCATTGAGCCTGTTCAGGGCGAGGGGGGGTTCAATCCAGCACCGCCGGCTTTGTTGGAAGGGCTGGCAAAACTTCGCGAGCGCTATGGCATTCTCCTGATCGCCGACGAGGTGCAGACAGGCTTTGCCCGGACAGGTCGCATGTTCGGCATCGAGCATTCTGGGGTGATGCCGGATCTTATAGCCGTAGCAAAGTCTCTGGGTGGTGGTTTCCCTCTCTCGGGCGTGATCGGCCGCGCTGAAATTATGGATGTGATCGAACCGGGTGGGCTGGGCGGCACTTATGCTGGCTCGCCGGTGGCTCTTGCAGCGGCCAGCGCCGTGCTCGATGTCATCGAAGAAGAAGGATTGCTTGCCCGTGCAGTCGAGATCGGCGCGCGCATCAGGACTCGGATCGCTGCCTGTACAAAACGTAATGATCTTGTGCCGATAAGCGGCTTGCGGGGGCCGGGAGCGATGATTGCGTTCGATATTGTGCGGGCGGATGGGACTCCCGATGGCGTTGAGGCAAAGCGTGTATGCAGCCGAGCGCTCTCCGAAGGTCTTATTTTGCTCACTTGCGGTCATCAGGGTCAGGCGATACGCATTTTAGTGCCGTTGACAGCCTCGGATGCTCTGATCGATGAAGGGCTTGATGCGCTTGAACGGGCACTCGTGCCCGAGGATACAGCCGTTTAAGCTGCTTTGCTGGGAAACATTATGAATCTCGATCCGATAGCGCCGTCACTGCTCTGCAATAATGCCTTCATCAATGGCCAGTGGGTCAGTGGAGAGGCGGTTATCGATGTGTGCAATCCTGCGGATGGTAAATCTGTCGGCACGATACCCAATCTTGGAGGTCGTGAAGCCGAAGCGGCGGTCAGTGCCGCCTATGCCGCAGGACCGGGATGGCGGCGGCATACGGCAAACGAGCGCAGTAAGATCCTGCGGCGCTGGCATGAATTGATCATGGCAAACAGGGAGGATCTGGCTCGTCTGCTCACGGCGGAACAAGGTAAGCCCTTGGCCGAAGCCCTGGGCGAAGTATCATATGCAGCATCATTCATTGAATGGTTCGCCGAGGAGGGACGCCGGGTCATCGGCGAAGTGCTCACGCCACATCAGGCAGATCGGCGCTTGATGGTTCTGCGCCAGCCGGTTGGGGTGGTCGCGGCCATAACGCCTTGGAACTTTCCGTTGGCGATGATCACGCGCAAGGCTGGGCCGGCTTTGTCGGTTGGGTGTACGATGGTGCTTAAGCCTTCCGAACTGACTCCGCTGTCCGCTCTGGCGCTAGCTAAACTGGCTCAGGATGCGGGCGTGCCTGCTGGCGTATTTAATGTAATTACCGGCGACGCGAAGGCGATTGGCGAAGTTCTGACGACCGATACGCGTATACGTAAATTCACCTTCACTGGCTCCACGGCGGTGGGCAAAATGCTTGCGGCAAAATGCATGGATACCGTCAAACGTGTGTCTCTTGAGCTGGGTGGTAACGCCCCTTTCATTGTGTTTGACGATGCCGATATTGATTCGGCTGTCGAGGGGGCCCTCGCCTCCAAATTTCGCAATACCGGGCAGACCTGCGTTTGCGCCAACCGTTTTCTTGTTCAGTCGCGCGTCTATGCACACTTCGCACAAAAACTCGCCGAACGGGTAAAAGACATGAAAGTCGGGGCTGGCCTGGAGGGTCCGACCGATCAGGGGCCGCTTATCAATGAGGGCGCCTTGAGGAAAGTCGTGCAGCATGTCGAAGATGCAGTGACAAAAGGTGCGCAAATATTGACCGGCGGCCATCGCATTGGGGTGGTGGGAAGTTTCTTTGAGCCGACCGTGCTTGCCAATGTCTCGCGCGATGCGATGCTCTGCCACGAAGAAACCTTCGGCCCAGTAGCGGGGCTGGTCGAATTTTCGACCGAGGAAGAGGCGATAGCACTCGCCAACGATACGCGTGCGGGGTTGGCCTCCTACGTCTATACCCGTGACCAGGATCGATATTGGCGGGTCAGCGAGGCACTGGAATATGGCATGGTGGGTTTTAACACCGGAGTGATATCGACCGAAATAGCGCCTTTCGGCGGGATCAAGGAATCCGGCATCGGGCGCGAAGGGTCACACTGGGGTTTGGACGACTATCTGGAAACGAAGCTGATTTGCTCAGCGGTGTCTACGATCTGACTGTGCCAGGCCACGACCGCCGTCAAATGAGTGTCATTCAATGACGACAAGCCGCGTCATCTGGGTGAGCAGGTCTACGCCATCCCACAGGCTGTCGAAATTGAGCGCGTGGCCGGGTTTGACGATCCGGGCGATGCCGCGCGGTTGATGCGCGCCCAAGAAATCCGTCCACTCCTCCCGCGCGATGCCAAAGCTGACCACCGTCTGCCAGTTTTCCGCGATATGGGGCACGAGGTCGTCTAGCCGGGCGATGGTATAGTCCTCAAAAAACCCGGCAGAGGCCAGCGGCGCGCCACCGAGCCTGCTCAAAGGCGGGCGGATGACGCGCACCTGATTGTCCGCTGACCCGCCGACCACCTGCGCGCCAATCTCGATCGCGGCGGTCTGTTCCGCAAGCAGCTTGGCCACCGCATCCGCCCCTTCGAGCGGGAACTCTGCTATGAGGGCAGCGCTGCGCACCTCGGCCCAAAAGCTCGCGCTCGCCGCCTCTGCCGTCGCGCTATCCCCACGCCAGATCACCGCGCGGGGCGATGAACATGCCGCCTGCCCGAACCACAGCGAGTCGTTGACGAAATCCTTCGCCACTGCGGCCTTGTCGTCTGCCGCCAGCCACGCGGCCGCATCGAAAACCGAGACGGAATATTTGTTGGGAAAGACCAGCTCCGTGCCAGCGGGCGCCAGCGGGCTTTGGCGGATGGTCGAAACGGTCGCGTCGCCGCCCCACACCACGCGTATATGGCAACGCGCGCATAACGCATCGGTGATCGCGCGGTCATGCGCGTAGCGGATGATAGCGATACGCGCCCGCACGCCCGGTTCCGCTTCCTCAAGCGCGCCGGAGAGCACGCGCATCAGCGCATCGGCCTGATCCCCCCCGCGCGACGACACACGGATGATGTTGACGTTGCCGGCCAGCAGCGAGAGTAGCAGCGAATAGACGAAGATCGTATCGACATTCGACGGCGCGACATGGAACGCCAGCCCGCGCGCGAGGCGCACCGTTTCAGTATAGGCCTCGGCGAAGCGGGTGTGCAGCCGCTTGATGCTGGCCGCGCGCGCCCAGAAGCCCAGCGCCACCAGTTCGGGATATTGGCGCACGGCGGGGTCACGCAGCAGGCGGCGGCTGAAACTCTCCATAAAGGCGAGCGTATCGGGTGCGAAGGGCTGGGCCGGGCGGCGGGCAAACAGATCGGCGAGGCCCGCGTCCTGTGGCACCAGGACAGAGACGGCATCCAGTGGATTCGCGGCTACCGCTTCGCTGCTCATGCGGCGCTCACCTGTGGAACGGGTTGGGCAAAGGTGTCGCTGCACCCGCGCACTTCGGCCTTGGGCAGGCGGCCTAAAACCTCGAAGGTCTTGCCCATGCGCCCGCATCCGCAATCATCCTCGCCCAGCAGGCGGCCCCGGTCCTCGGTGAGCAGCGAATGGCCGGGGTAGCTGCGCGGCAGCACGGAGAGCACCTGTATAACGCCCGTCTCGCCAATCGCGCATTCGCGCCAGTCCTGCGGATCGCGGATGATGATGTCTGCAAACAGCGGCGCGTGCAGCCTGCCCGCCTCGCATTCCATAAAGACGGAGCCGGTCTGCTCGACCATACCGTAGAAATTATGCACGCGGGAAAAGCCCGCAATGTCGCGCGCCACGCCCTTGAAAATGTCGTTCGACACCTTATCGGCTTCCAGCTTTTTCCAGCCGCCGCTGTGGATCAGAATCGCGTCGGCAAAAGGCAGCTTGCGCCCCGCCGCTTTCAGTTGCTGGAGGAAATGCTGCCACACCATGAAGGTGAAGCCGAAGGCGAAGATCGGCGAGTCCGGATATTTATCCGCGAAATATTCGATAGACTCCCAGTCCAGCTCCATCGTCTCGTCCTTGAGGGCAAAGCGATGATCACGCCCGAAGGTCATCAGGCCCAGAATGCCCGCGCCACGCGCGCTGAAGGTGCGGCGGTCCTTTACCACGCTGGGATGATCAATGATCAGCATTGGTAGGCGCTTTGGCCCGATGAACGAGGTGACGATGCGGGTGAGCGCGCGGGTCTGGAGCTGCGCTGTGTCGGCATCAAGGAAGATACGCGAGGGCGCTTGGCCCGTGGTGCCGGACGAGGTCATCGTCTTGAAGATCTGCTCCTGCGGCACGGAGGAAAGGCTGTGCATCTTGAACATGCTGACCGGCAGGAAAGGCGCTGTTTCCCCGCCGGGCAGGGCATCGGGCGGATAGGCGGAGAGGATGGCGTGATAGGGCGCGCAGGCTGCATCATGATGGCGGGTCAGCTCACCCAGCTCGCGGTTCAGTAGGGCCGCCTTCTCCACTTTGGCCAGCCCATAGACCGGATGCTCAAAAAACTCCTCGATCATGCGGCGCTCCCTGCGGTGGCGGCTTGCCCGGCGGTGTCCCATGCCACTGTCAACGCGGCGGCGGCGATCTTGCCAGTGGCGGAACGCGCGATGCCGGGGCAGCAGCGCACCTCTATACCGCGCGGGGGGAGCGAGAATAGCTCGACCACCTGCTCGCGCACGCGCTGGCTGTCCGCTTCGCCCTCAACCAATATGCGCAAGGCATCGTCGGTGCCGAATGCAACGGCGCTGTGGCCGAGGTCGGCAAGGCGACGGTCTATTTCCTCAAGGTTGACGCGCAGACCGTATATCTTGAGCATCCGCGCCGCCCGCCCGGTGATGCGCAGCAGGCCATCCTCGCCGCGCACCGCCAGATCGCCGGTGTGGAGCACGCCGCCCAGATCGTCTCCGCGCGCGAGGTCATCAGCCCCCTGCGCATAGCCCAGCATCACAGATGGCCCGCGCACGACCATCGCGCCCTGCGCGCCCTCGGCCACCGGCGCACCAGTGTCGTCGACGAGGTCGATGGTTACACCCGCTATCGGTACGCCAATCGCATCGGGCGTTTCAGCGGCCTTGTCTGGCGGCAGATAGGCGATGCGCGGCCCGGCCTCGGTCTGGCCATACATCACGAAGAACCGCCTGCCAGTGCGCCCCGCCCACTCCGCGAAAAAGGCGATGATTTTGGGGTCGAGCCGCCCACCCGCTTGTGTGAGTGTCTTAAGGCTGGGGATATCCAGCCCCTTCTCGCCCAGACGCCGGATCGCCATATAGTGGAACGGTACACCAGCAATCGAGGTGGCCTCGTGGCTGCGCAGCTCCTCCCAATAGCCCGGCTCCATCACGCTTTTTTGCGTGAGGCAGATGCTTGCGCCCACCATGAGGTGCGAGTTGATGATCGACATGCCATAGGAATAGCTCATCGGCAGGTGGAGCAGCGGGCGCTCGCTTTCGGAGAGGCCGAGATAGGCGGCGATAGCCTGCGCATTGGCCACCACGCCGCTCGCGTTCAAGCGCACCAGCTTGGGCGAGCCGGTGCTGCCGGATGTGGTGAGTAACAGGCCGAGATCAGTGTGGAGCGCCACCGGCGCGGTGGCGGAAACGGAGTGCTCGCCGCTCGCGGGATCAAGAATGACATCCGGGCGGTACAGTTCCGCCAGTCCATCCAGCAGCGCATCGGCCAGCGATGCCTCCAGCAACAGCGGCACATGCCCGTCCGCCAGCAGCGCCATATAGACTGCGACCGAGGGGGTAGTGAGCGAGCAGCGCAGCATCACAAGCGCGCGTTCACGCGGCAGTGAGCCGACGATCTCCCGTCCCAGCGCCAGCGCCTCGGCATAGGTCAGGGTGCTGTCCGGTTCGCGCAGGCAGGGACGGCTGGCATAGGCAGAGAAGGCGTCAGCGAACCCTGTCAAACAACCAGGCCTCCGTCGACGCCGATGACCTGCCCGGTAACATAGCCCGCCATGTCCGAGGCGAGGAAGGTAATCAGCTTCGCCACATCCTCGGCGGTGCCGACGCGGCCCATACCGATCGAACCAAGCAGCTTCTCGCGCTTGTCAGCAGGCAGATCGGCGATCATGTCGGTGTCGATCACGCCCGGCGCAACGGCATTGACGCGGATCTGGCGCGCGGCCAGTTCCTTGGCCAGAGAGAGCGTCGCGCCGATCACGCCCGCCTTGCTCGCGCCATAGACGACCTGCCCGGCATTGCCAAAGCGGCCGATGATCGAAGCCACGTTGACGATGCTCCCCCCGCCTGCCCGTGCCATCAATCGCGCGCCATATTGCGCGCACAGCAACACGCCGCGCAGGTTGGTGCGCCAGATGTCATCCATCAGCTCGACAGAGGCCATCTCGATCACCGCGTCACGCAGGATTCCCGCGTTGTTGACGAGGATGTCGAGCTTTTTGCATTCCTTCTGGATGGTGACGAAGCCCTCACGCACGGCGGCGGGGTCGGTTACATCGAAATAGACCGCGCGCGCGCCATTGCCGATCTCGGCGCAGGTCTGCTCCAGCGAACCTGCGGTGCGCGCATTGAGCCACACGGTCGCGCCTGCATCCGCCAGCATCTTCGCGGTCGCAAAGCCAATGCCCCGCCCCGCGCCGGTAACGAGCGCGATGCGTCCGTCGAGTGCGTCAGGCCGCAGCATCATATTTGCTTAGAATTTCGCGGATCTTCGCCACAGATGACATGCCGACGATGTCGTCCGTCTCCAGCATGATGCCATATGCGTCTTCCAGCTCGGTCACCAGCGCCATGTGCGCCACCGAATCCCACTCGGGGATAGAGTTGTATTTCAGCTCCTCGGTGATCTTTTCCGCCGGCAGCATCAGCGATTTGGCGACGATTTCAACAAGCTTGTCCATTCTAGTCTCCGGTTGTGCGCTATATAATGCGCCTCATACTCAAAACGAGGAAACGCGAGGTTAACTGGCTGCCTTTTCGGCGGCGGCGTCCGTTTCCGTGGAGGCACGCGATTTGATGATGCCCCATTTGCCAGTCACGATGCCTGCTTCGAGCACTCGCGCCGGATTGCCAAACACGATTACGCCCGGAGGCACATCGCGCAGCACCACGCTGCCCGCAGCGACCACGCTGCCATCGCCGATCGTCACGCCCGGCATGATGAGCGAATGCGCGCCGATGTTGCACCGCTCGCCGATGCGGGTTTCGACATGCACGCCGCGCACGGTGTCATGCGAGAGAATGGACGCACCGAACACCACCGCGCTATCCTTGCCGATCACGATGCCGCGCGGGTTGGTCTTGTCCAGCTTGGCGGAAAACGAGATGGCACAGCCTTCCGCGATGTTCATGCCCCAGACCGTGTTGAAATAGAGGCGGCGCACGTTCATCAAGGCATTGCGCAATTTGCGGCGGGCAACCGCAGCCATCCCGAGCTGAACCATTCTCTTTCCCTTGAAGCACGTTTTCAGTCGGATACGACTCAATAGGGTGCAGTGCAATATGATTTCCATGGAACCGGTCGCATGCCGACGCCAGACGAGCTTTTTGTCTGAAGGAAACTGTGGCGTACACGGCACATTTTCATAGGGGCGCACAGGCCACCGTCAGCCATGCACGCGTCTCGTCCTCCACCATCGAGCCAATGCGATGCAAGGTTTCGGCGTGATAGGCGTCGAGCCACGCGCGTTCTCCCGCATCCAGCAGCTCTGCCGCCACCAGCTCTCGGTCTATCGGCACATGAGACAGGGTGCGAAAGCCGAGCATCGGCTTCTCCGCCCCCGCCACCTCGCGCGGTTCCACCAGCACGAGGTTCTCGATGCGGATGCCATACTCCCCGGTCTTGTAATAACCTGGCTCGTTGGAGACGATCATGCCTGGTCGGAGCGGTTCATCACCCCCGCCGAAGGTAGCGATGCGCTGTGGCCCCTCATGCACCGAGAGGAAGCTGCCGACACCGTGTCCGGTGCCATGCGCATAATCAAGGCCGTGTTCCCACAATGCACGGCGTGCGAGCACATCGAGCTGGCTCCCGCGTGTGCCCTCGGGAAAGAGCGCGCGGGCGAGCGCAATATGGCCCTTGAGCACCAGCGTGAAACGGTGGCGCATTTGCTCCGTAGGCGTGCCAATGGCAATGGTGCGGGTGATGTCGGTCGTGCCGTCGCGATATTGCCCGCCTGAATCGAGCAGGTAGAGCATGTCTGGCGCGATGGCGCGGTTGGTGCGCTCCTCCGCGCGGTAATGGACGATGGCGCCATTCGGCCCCGCGCCGCTTATCGTATCGAAAGACAGGTCGACGAGCAGGCCAGTCTGTTCGCGGAACGATTGCAACTTCGCGGCGGCGGAGAGTTCTGTCTCGGTGCCTCGCGGCCCAGCGCTGCTGATCCAGTGCAGGAAGCGCACCAACGCGGCGTTATCCCGCAGCTGCGCGGCGTCATGCCCAGCGATTTCCGTGGCGTTCTTGGTGGCCTTGGTCAGCACCACCGGATCGTGCACCGCCGCCACCGTCGCCCCACTGACTGACAGCGCCTCGAAAATCGCTGCCACGGCGCGCTCAGGGTCCGCCGCTACCATACGCCCCGCATATTCTGTGGAGAGCGCCCGCGCGAAGCCCTCCCGGTCGCGGATTGCCACCCGGTTGCCTAGGTGCGTCCGCAGTTCAGCAGTGATCTTTTCGGCCGCGATAAACAGATCGACCGTGCCATCCGCCTTCGCCACGGCGTAAGACAGCGTGACCGGCGTGCGCGCCACATCGGACCCCCTAATATTGAGCGCCCAGGCGATGCTATCGAGAGCGGACAAGACGACTGCGTCACTCCCGCGTGCTTTCAGCCACGCGGCGATGTCGGCGATCTTCTCTTCATGTGCCTTGCCGGCATACTCAAGCGAATGCGCCACGGCGGGCGCGAGGCTGGGGCTGGGACGATCACACCAGACGGCATCTACCGGATTGCTCTCCACCGCGATCAGGGCCACCCCCTTTGCCGCCAGTGTCTCGCGCGTCTTTACTACCCAGCCCTGCGTGTGCAACCATGGGTCATAGCCGATGCGCGCGCCTTCACGCGCCTCCCCCGCCAGCCATTCGGCGGGTTGGGCAGCGGGCAAATCGCAATATTCGTACAACGCCCCATCCACCTGATCGCGCACCTGCAAGGTATAGCGCCCATCAATGAAGATCGCGGCTTTCTCTGCCAGCACCACTGCGCTGCCCGCCGATCCGCCAAAGCCGGTGAGCCACGCGAGGCGCTGGGCATAACCGCCGACATATTCGCTCATATGCTCGTCGGTCAGCGGCACCACGAAACCATCGAGCTGGCGGTGGGCCAGCTCTGCGCGCAGGGAAGCGAGGTGGTCAGGGTAATCGGCGGGGGTGGTGGACAATCGCGGCTCCTTGCAGCATGGCGTTGGGCAGACAACATAAGCGCAGATGAGCGATCCCGCCACTGCCTAACGCCGGAACCTTGATGACCATAGCCACGCCCCCTTCATTGCCTCCGCAAGCCGCCCAGCGCGCTTACGAAATCAGCCATCATGGCCGCGTGATGGAGGATCCCTATTTCTGGTTGCGCGATGCGGGCTACCCGGATGTTACCGATAAGGACATTCTTGCCTATCTTGAGGCGGAAAACGCATGGTTCGAGCAGGCGATGGCCCCGCACAACCCATTGATCGATACGCTTTTTGCCGAGATGAAGGGTCGCATCAAGGAGGATGACCGCTCCGTGCCGCAGAAGGACGGGGACTGGATCTACTGGCGCGCGTTCGAGACTGGTGCACAATATCGCAAATGGTTCCGCAAGCCGGCCAATGGCGGGGCGGACCAGCTTATCCTTGACGAGCCTGCGCTGGCGGAGGGGCATGAGTATTTCCGGCTGGGCGCGATGTCCGTCTCGCCGTGTGGGCGCTACCTCGCCTTCGCGGTCGATACCGATGGCGGTGAGCGGTTCGAGGCGCGCATACGCGATCTGGAAACGGGCGAGATGTTAGCGGATGTCATCCCCGGCACGCTCTCGGCGCTGGTCTGGACATCGGACAGCAAGGCGCTCCTCTACAGCCTCGCCAACGAGAACTGGCGGACGGACAATGCGCGAGTGCATGTTGTCGGCACGCCGCTTGAGAAAGACCGCGAGATTTTTCATGAGGACGACGAGGGCTTCCGCGTCTCCATCGGCCTCACTTCGTCCGAGAAGTGGATCGTCATCGGCACTGGCGATCATGTGACCAGCGAGGCGTGGCTGCTCCCCGCCGACGACCCCTTTGCCACCCCACGCCTTGTGTCTGCGCGCCTGCCCGGTCGCGAATATGATGTCGATGAGCATGGGGGCACGCTCTACATCCGCACCAACGACACGCACCCCAATTTCCGGCTGGTGAAGGCCGCTCTCGACACGACCGACCAGTGGGAGGAAGTGATCGCGCCCGACGACCATTTCTACCTCACTGATTTCACGCTGTTCAAGGCCTTTTACGTCACCGAGGGGCGACTGGATGGCCTCGATCAGATCGAGCTGCGCGATTACGCCACCCATAGCCCAAAGCGCCTGCCCTTCCCGGAGGCGAGCTATACTGCCTCGCTGGATGACAACCCGGAATATGACGTGAGCAAGATCCGCATCGGTTATGAATCAATGGTCACGCCCGACACTATCTATGACTATCATCTGGAGACGGGCGCGTGGGAACTGCTGAAGGTCCAGGAAATCCCCTCGGGCTATGACGCCGCGCATTATGCTACGCAGCGGCTGATGATAGCGGCGCGGGACGGGACGATGGTGCCAGTGTCCATTGTCTATCCCGCCGGTTTCCCGATGGACGGCACCGGGCGGCTGCACCTCTATGGCTATGGCGCTTATGGCCTTGCGATGGAACCGGGCTTTTCGACCTCCCGCCTCTCGCTGCTGGATCGCGGCTTCGCCTATGCCCTCGCGCATATCCGCGGCGGCGATGACCTCGGCCAGCAATGGTATCTCGATGGCAAGCTCGACAAGCGCGGCAACACCTTCACCGATTTTGTAGACGTGGCGAAAGGGCTGATCGAACGCGGCTTCACGGCAGAAGGGCGCATCAGCATTTCCGGTGGCTCGGCGGGGGGTGAGCTGATGGGCGCGGTGCTGAATTCAGACCCCGATCTGTGGGGCGCGGTGGTGGCGCATGTGCCGTTCGTCGATGTGCTCAACACGATGCTCGATGCATCGCTGCCGTTAACGCCCGGCGAATGGCCCGAATGGGGCAATCCAATCGAGGACAGTCAGGCATTTGATATGATCGCGTCCTACTGCCCTTACCAGAATGTCCGCGAGCAGCCCTATCCGCCGCTCATGGTAACGGCGGGGCTGAACGACCCGCGCGTCACCTATTGGGAGCCGGCCAAATGGGTGGCGAAGCTGCGGGCGACGAAAACTGACGCGAACACCGTGATTCTCAAGACCAATATGGGGGCGGGGCATGGCGGCAAATCGGGCCGGTTTGAATCCCTGCGCGAAACGGCGGAGGAATTTGCCTTCATCCTGTGGCAGATGCCGGAGTAATTACCGAACAGGCTCAGCTTCGTCGGTCGCCGGAATAGGAATGCGTTTCGGCTCCAAAATCGCCGCCGCCTCGATCACGTCCAGCGCCCGGCGGGCTTCATTATATTGTCGTGCCATTTGTAACCAGGCATCCGCCTTATCATGATTGCGCATCCGCTCGATCTCGGCCAGCGCGGCATCGACCCGGCCTGAGGCGAGCAGCATTTGCGCCCGTTCAATGACCTTGCGTGGTTCCGGCGAGGGTGCGCTCGCCTTGCGCACGATAATGAGTGAGGACAGCTCGCGCCGGGCTGCGTCCCACCAGTCCGCCTTCGCGTCTGCCCCGGCAAGCGCAGGCGTCAGTTCACCAAGGCGCATCTGGAGGTCGGGGATCGTGACCGGCGACGCGGCGGCGTTGATGATGGTGGCGACCGCGCGGGGCTGTGCATCGGCAAAGCGCAGGCGCAGCTCCCCTTCCAAATAGCCGAGCGGCGCACCCCGGTCGAGCATGCGGCGTGCGGCAAAAGATATCAGAAGCGCCTCAGCTCTGCCCGCATTGTCGCCGGCATTCTCTGCCTGCTGCGCAATATCGGCCATCCGGGCGGAAAGCGTTGCCGTCCGCGCCTCCAACGCCGATACGCCCTGTGCATTGGCAGCAGTGGAGGACGAGGCGTTAGCGGCATCCCCCTGAAGTGGCCCCTCGGCCTGATCAGCCTTGAGGGAGTGCACCCAGTCGCGGATCGCAGGCGCTGCCCAAATAGCGACGCTAACACCGCCTATGAAAGCCAGAAGAGCGACAAGCATCGTGCGGGACTTGCGCGGCGCTATGACCCGCGCGGCGAGCGAAGGAGGGGGCGCGACTGTCAGCTCTGGTATGGGAATTTCACCGTCCATCTCATTCCCTCTGACGCATCCGGTCCTAGATCGCTGTGTTGTCGCATAATTCCTGCGCCAAGGCTAGCATCGCGCTGTCCTGGGGCATGGGAGCCGCTTTGGCGCAAGCCCAGCCACCCCCTGTCGCGGCAAGCGCGCGATCCGATATCGCGACAAGTGAGAGAGCGGCGCGCTGTTCCGGCGTAGTCAGGGCGGCCAGCCTTGCACCCGCGCGGGGAGAATGGACCAGCACCACGCCGCCGGGGGTGAGCAATGCGGCCAAACCTGCGGCATCACCTGCCTTTACCGCGCGATAAACGGCGCAGCGGATCACTTCCGGCTCCTCGGCAATATTCTCTACAACATCTTCACCGCACAGATGCAGCACATGACGGTGCCCAGAGCGGTGCGCTGCCTCTATAAGTGCCTCGGCGCCTCGGCTGCCTACTGCAACGGGGTTCAGTCCTTTTCTCCGCGCGACGGTGGCGGTCGCCTCGCCCACCACAAATAGCGGCAACGCCGCATAGCGAGCCAACCCCTCCCCCGCATGGCGAATGGTATTGGCACTGGTCAGCATAAGTGCATCAAAACCCGCAGGGTCCGGCGGGGTCCAGTCCATCGGCTCGACACTGAACAGCGGATAGCATAGCGCATCCAACCCTAACGCGCAGGCTGCCTCAACCGTCGCTTCCGCGCCGGGCTGCGGTCGCAGGATGACAACGCGCGCACTCATGGCATGAACAATGCCCGCAAAGAGGGACTAGCGCTCCGCAGCATCTCATGTCCCAACTCTTCTGCCAGTGCCTCTGCGGACGCGCGGGGAAGCACTTGCTCCCGCGCCACATGCTCGGCACCATCGGGCGACAGGATTTCGGCGCGCAGCCGGATTTCCCCGCCTTCCATCACCGCCAGTGCGGCGATGGGCGAATGGCAAGTGCCCCCCAGGCCTCTGAGCAACGCGCGCTCCACCCGTACGCAGGCGGAGGTGGCGGCATGGTCAATAGCAGCGAGCAGGCTGCGCATTTCCGCATTGTCGCCCAGCGTCTCGACGCCGATCGCCCCTTGCGCGGGGGCGGGCAGCATCTCCTCCACGGAGATCGGAGTGCCTGCATCCTGCTCTCCAAGACGCATAAGCCCCGCCGTGGCCAGCAGCGTTACCTCCGCCTCCCGTTGCTCAAGCCGGGCGAGGCGCCGCGCTACATTGCCGCGAAACAGCACGATCTGCACATCAGGGCGCATCCGTGTCACCTGAGCAGAGCGGCGTGGCGAACTGGTGCCCAGCCGCCCACCCTTCGGGATCGCCGCGATGGACGACGCACCTACTATGCTGTCTCGCACATCGGCGCGGGGCAGCATCGCCGCGATTTCCAGCGCATCGGGCCGCAGCGTCTCGACATCTTTCATCGAGTGGACAGCAGCGTCTATCCGCCCTTCCAGCAACCACTGGTCCAGCTCCTTGGTCCATAGCGCCTTGCCACCAATGTCTGCCAACAGCCGATCCAGCACCTTGTCGCCGCTCGCCGTTACCGGCACGATCTCGATTGCGCCGTCGCTCCAGCCGTGCGCGGCCTTGAGCGCAGCGGCGACGAGGTGCACCTGCGCCATCGCGAGCGGAGAAGCGCGGGTGCCGAGGCGCAGCGGGTGGGCTAATGCAGTGGGCAATGTCATAGGCGCTTGCTCTAATCCGCGTGGTCTTTAGAGGAAAGGCGGAAATGACGATTATCCTCGGCCTTGAATCGAGCTGCGATGAAACGGCGGCGGCGCTGGTCACGCATGATCGGCGCGTGCTGGCCCACCAGGTGGCGGGGCAGGAGGCAGCGCACCGGCCCTATGGCGGCGTGGTGCCGGAGATTGCGGCGCGGGCGCATGCCGAAGTGCTGACGCCGCTGATCGAGACGGTGTTTGCCGAGGCGGGGCTGCGGCTTGGGGATGTCGACGCAATCGCCGCGACCGCTGGGCCGGGCCTGATCGGTGGAGTAATGGTCGGGCTGGTGACAGGCAAGGCACTTGCGCACGCCGCCGCCAAGCCATTGATAGCAATCAATCATCTGGAAGGCCATGCACTCTCCCCCCGCCTGACGGAGCCAGATCTCGCCTTCCCCTATCTATTGCTGCTCATCTCCGGTGGGCATTGCCAGTTACTGCGTGTCGAGGGCGTCGGGCGGTATACCCGCCTTGCTACCACGATCGACGATGCAGCGGGCGAGGCATTTGACAAGACCGCGAAGCTGCTAGGGTTAGGCTTTCCCGGAGGGCCAGCGGTGGAACGGGCGGCACTGACCGGCGATCCGCGCGCCGTGCCCTTGCCGCGCCCGCTTAAGGGCAGCGCAGAGCCGCATTTCTCGTTCGCGGGGTTGAAAAGCGCGGTGATGCGCGCGCAGGCATCGCGCCAATATCGCGCCGAGGACATTGCGGCGAGCTTCACCGCAGCGGTGGTCGATTGCCTGGTGGACCGGACAAGCGGCGCGCTGGAGGCGAGCGAAGGCGTTACTGCGCTGGTGGTGGCAGGCGGCGTTGCTGCCAATGGCGCGGTGCGTGACGCTCTCTCCGCGCTGGCGGTGCGGCATGGCCTGCCCTTTATCGCGCCACCATTGTGGCTGTGCACCGATAACGCGGCGATGATCGGCTGGGCGGGCGCGGAACGCTTTGCGCTGGGGTTGGTTGATGGCATGGATGTGCCTACAAGGCCGCGATGGCCCCTCGATCCCGACGCCGAAAAAGTGCGCGGAGCCGGGGTGAAGGCATGAGGGGATCGGCATGAGAATCGGGGTTGTCGGCGCAGGAGCCTGGGGCACAGCCCTGGCACAGGTGATGGCGCAAGGAGGAGATGTGCTGCTCTGGGCGCTGGAGAAGGAAGTGGCCGACGCAGTAAACCAGAGCCATCTGAACCCGCTCTATCTGCCTGACGTGCCGCTTTCACCCGCCATCCGCGCCACCATAAATCTTGAGGACATGGCAGAATGCGATGCCCTGCTCATCGTTACCCCCGCGCAGCACCTGCGCACTACCCTGACCCGACTGCCGCTTCACGACGCGCCGCTCATTCTCTGCGCCAAGGGGATAGAAGTCGGGTCTGGCAGGCTAATGTCCCAGGTGGCGGAAGAAGTGGCACCGCGAGCGCGAGTCGCGGTCGTTTCCGGGCCGACCTTCGCGCATGAGGTCGCAGCGGGTCTGCCCACAGCGGTGACGCTGGCTTGCGCCGATCTTGCGCTGGCCGAAAGGCTGGCGATGCGCATCGCCTGGCCGACCTTCCGCCCCTATCTGTCGGACGACGTGATCGGCGCTGAGGTCGGCGGCGCGGTCAAAAATGTGCTGGCGATCGCCTGTGGCGTGGCCGAAGGCGCGGGGCTGGGCTTGAACGCCCGTGCCGCACTCATTAGCCGGGGCTTCGCCGAGATGACGCGCTTCGGCCTGGCGTTGGGCGCGCGGGCGGAAACGCTATCTGGCCTTTCCGGCCTGGGCGATCTGGTGCTCACCTGCTCGTCCACCAATTCGCGCAACTTCTCCCTCGGTAAAGGTTTGGGGCAAGGGCAAAGGGCGACAGAACTTCTTTCCAACCGCCGCACGGTGGCGGAAGGTGCGTTTACCGCACCGGTATTGCGCGATGTCGCACGCCAGGCTGGGGTAGAAATGCCGATTGTCGAAGGCGTGTGCGCGCTGATCGAGGGGCAGGTTACGCTGTCCGCGATGATCGACGCCCTGCTATCCCGGCCGCTGCGCAGCGAATGACGATATACGCGTGGCGCCTCTTCGTCTATTGTCCAGCCCGACACGGGGAAGGAACGACGTCTTGGCGGTGAACCAGCAGCCATCGGCTGACGGACAGTCCAACCCTCCCGCGCGGGAGGGGGACCGCGAAGAGGGAGACATCGCCGCGCTCGCCAAAGGGGGGCGCACCAATGTGGCGGGCTTTCTGCTCAGGCTTGCCGCGCGTATCCCGTTCCTATTCATCGCCGGGCGGATATACGGGCCGGAAGTGCTGGGCCGCTTTGCCTATGCGGTCATCATCGTCGAGTTCGCGGCGCAGATCGCTACAATGGGCCTCAAGCGCGGCCTGGCCGGCGCGCTGGCGCAGACCCGGCGGCATGAGGCCCATGTGCTCGCCGATGCGATGGTGCTGACTTTAGTCTTTTCGCTGATCGCGGCAGGCGTGCTGATCGCCTTTCCGCATGCGATGTTTCCCAACAGCAGCCTCAACGGGCTGGACCGACTGCTGCCGCTCATCATCATCGCGATTGCGAGTACGGAGGTGGCGCTGTCAGCCTGTGCCTGGCGGTTCGATATCGCGGCCACCGTGCGTGCGCGTGCGCTGGTCGAGCCATGGACGATCAGCATCGCGGCGTGGGCATTGTCTTTCTACTCGCTGCGGGACGGCCTGATCCTCTCCTATGTGCTGGCGATGATCGCGGCGATGCTGGTGGCGCTTCATGCAATGATCCGGCATTTCGGCTGGGAACGTAGCTGGCGGCCCCATCCGATACGATTGTGGCGGATGGCGAAAATCAACCTGCCGCTCGCCGCGGCAGACGCAGTGGAATGGGGCTCGCGCCGGCTCGATCTTGCGCTGCTTGGCCT
>JAGNYO010000049.1 GCA_017984895.1 Sphingobium sp.
CACGCAGCCGGCGCGGATCGCTACCTGATCCGTCACGCCGTCCAAAGTGGGGAATTTTAAAACGACACTTCCTCATGCGGCGGCGCACACATCGCCAAAACACCGTTCTTCACGGACGACCAGCTACCGCTTCTGACGCATAGCTGTCGGGCACGTTCAGGAGCAAAGGGGAGGGGCATCCGGCTGGGTGCCCCTCTCGTTTCAGGGATGGAACGGCTGGGCAGGCGGGCATGCGGTGCGCGCATTGGCGATATGGGCGCTCGCGACAAGGCCTACGCCGGCAATGGTCAGCATCGCCTCGCCCAGCCCATGATGCACGCAAAGCGCGGCAATCATCAGCGCTATACCGGGCACCCCCAGCAACAGCGGCAGCGCGCGCCGGTGCCGCATCATGCCGCTGCCCAATGCCACAGCGCCCAGCACTGTAGCGAGCAGCAGCCCGACCTCATGAATGCGCGGGTCGGCAAACAGGTGGCCCAGCGAGGATAAGGTGCCGAGCAGCACCACCGTCGCCACGCAATGCACCACGCAAAAACCGGACAGCATAACAGCCGCCCGATCGAGCCAGTGCAAAGTGGCATATCTGTGGGTCATTCTCACTCCTCGTCGGCTGCATATAAGCGCCGATCGGTAAAGATACAATATAACATGGCATAGGCAAGCGCGCATCTCGTGATTTTCGCCCCTTGAAATAGCGGCGGAGCGGGGGCATCAGCCGACCATGGCTCATAGCAATGCCCCCCACGCCAAATCGCCACGCGCCATTGCCCGCTGGCTGTTCGGTATTGCCGCGATGATTCTGATCATGGTCGCGGTCGGAGGCATCACGCGGCTCACCGAATCAGGGTTGTCCATCACCGAGTGGAAGCCGGTGACAGGTGCGATCCCGCCGTTGAACGAGGCACAATGGGCCACCGAATTCGCGCGCTACAAGAACAGCGCGCAATATCTGCTGATGAACAAGGGTATGACCCTGTCGGCCTTCAAGCAGATTTATTTCTGGGAATATTTTCATCGGCTGATCGGGCGGGTTCTGGGGCTGGCCTTTGCGCTGCCTTTATTATGGTTTGCGGCGAGGCGGGCCATCCCACGCGGTTATGGGCTGCGCCTCGTCCTTTTGTTGGTGCTGGGCGGCGCGCAGGGGGCGATCGGTTGGCTGATGGTCAAAAGCGGCCTGGCCGACCGGGTGAATGTGCAGCCCGCCATGCTGGCCGCGCACCTGATCATGGCGCTGGCGCTGCTCGGCGCAATCGTCTGGACCGCGCTCGACATGCGGGCGGAGGCGCGGAGGCCGGGGCGCGGCAAAGCGCGGTTGACGGGGGGCGCGCTCGTCGCGCTGGCGGCACTGTTCGTGCAGATCTTTCTTGGCGCGATCACCGCCGGCCTGCGCGCGGGCTATGTTTCGAGCACCTGGCCAATGATGAACGACCATCTGGTGCCGGAGGGCATCCTGTGGTGGGGCAGCTTCTGGCGGACGATCACCAGCGACCCCTATCTGCTGCACTTCCTGCATCGCTGGTGGGCGTGGGGCGTGGCGGCGCTGCTCGTCCTGCTGGCGCGCAGGGCGAAGGCCGCGGGGGATGGGGGCGCATCCGTCATGCTCAACGCGACGGTCGGCACGCAGATCGTGCTCGGCATCGCCACAGTGCTGAGCGGTATATCCCTTCCACTGGCGGTGGCGCATCAGGCAGTTGGCGCACTGGTGCTGGTGGCCAGCGTCTGGGCGGCGCACAGCGTCGGGATGGCGGCGCGGCGGCGGTGAGCGACCGCGCGCTGGTTTACGCGCCGTTTCCCGATACGGAGTATGCCAAGGCGGCGGCGCGCGGCGCGGCGGAGCGGGGGCAGGCGTAGGCTCAGACGTAGGCTCAGGAATAGGAGGTATTATTTTACCTCCGCCGAAATTGCCGGTTTTTCTTGACTCCTGTGCCATCCCTCGCCAATAGCGCGCTTCCTCTCGCGGCCAATGGCCTGCGGGAAACCATCATCATTCAGGAGTTTTCGGGCCATGAAGGCGCTGATGAAAACGACCAAGTCGGCTACTCCGGCAACGGTAGAAAAGAAATGGGTGCTGATCGACGCCGAGGGCCTTGTTGTCGGCCGTGCCGCCTCGATTATCGCCAACATCCTGCGCGGCAAGCACAAGCCGAGCTTTACCCCCCATGTCGATTGTGGTGACAATGTCATCATCATCAACGCGGGCAAGGTGAAGTTCACCGGCAAGAAGCTGACCGACAAGGTGTATTACAAGCACACCGGCTATGCGGGCGGTATCAAGGAAACCACGCCGCAGAAGGTGCTGGAAGGCCGCTTCCCGGAGCGCGTGCTGGAAAAGGCGATCGAACGCATGATCCCGCGCGGCCCGCTTGGCCGTCAGCAGATGCGCAACCTGCGTGTCTTCGCGGGCGCCGAACACAGCCATGAAGCCCAGAACCCGGAAGTAATTGATATTGCTTCCCGCAACCGCAAAAACAAGGTGGGTGCATAATGTCCGATACCGTCAATTCGCTCGCTGATCTTCAGGGTCTGGCCGCCGGTGCGGAAGAGTTTGTCGCACCCGTCGTGACCGAAGCCGCGCCGCTCCGCACGCAGGAGCTGGACAAGCAGGGCCGCGCTTATGCGACAGGCCGCCGTAAGGATGCCGTCGCCCGCGTGTGGGTCAGGCCCGGCACCGGCAAGATCACGGTCAATGGCCGCGATCAAGAAACCTATTTCGCGCGTCCCACGCTGCGCCTCGTCATCAACCAGCCCTTTTCGGTCACGGACCGCGAGGGACAGTATGACGTGATCTGTAGCGTGAAGGGCGGTGGCCTTTCCGGCCAGGCCGGCGCGGTGAAGCATGGCATCGCCCAGGCGCTGACCAAGTATGAGCCTGCGCTGCGGAGCGCGGTGAAAGCCGAGGGCTTCCTCACCCGCGACAGCCGCACGGTCGAGCGTAAGAAATATGGCCGCGCCAAAGCCCGCCGCAGCTTCCAGTTCAGCAAGCGCTGATCGACGCAAGACCTCATCATTTCAGGGAAGGGCCGGTTTTTCCGGCCCTTTTTTGTGAATCCGCCGCTGCCGCTCCTATAATGCCTCCTACCGGAGGCGCCGATGCACACTATCCAAAGGTTGATACAGGATCATCAGGCCATGGACGACATGGCGCGGGACATCATGGAAATGGTCAGCCCGTCTGCGCCACCGCGCGCGATCGACGCATTTAACGCGCTCCGGCGCCTGTCCGCCTGTCTCGATGAGCATCTGGCCGGTGAAGCGTCATTTCTCTATACCGATCAGTTGCGCGCGGAGACGAGCCGCCTCGAAACGGAAATCGCCGCGTTCGAGCGCGATTTTGAGGATCTGAAGCAGGAATGGGCGTTGTATCTGCACGAATGGACGCCAGACAATATCGCCATCGACTGGCGCAATTTCAGTCACGCGACCTTGTGGATCATGAACCGGCTGCGCGCCCGGATCATGCAGGAGAACGACATTCTCTACCCGCTGGCGCTGCAACAGAGCCGGATCAGGTTACGCGACCCGGACCAGAACGGCTAGGTGCGCAGCTAGGCGCGCACTGATTGTTTGTTGGCGCATCGCTTTTTACGCATAACCGGGCAGGATGACTTAGTAACCTGCCAGCATGAAATCGAGCGCGGCCTGCGCGTGGATGCTGGTCGAATCGTATATCGGTAGCACATTGGCGCGCACGTCCACGATCATCTCCAGCTCGGTGCACGCCAGCACCACCGCCTGCACCTGCTGCTTGGCGATGTCGGTCAGCTCCGATTTCATGAACCGCTCGGACTCGCGTGAAATTTTGCCCAGCACCAGTTCGTCATAAACGATCCGGTCCACCCGTTCGGCCAACTCCATATCCGGCGGCAACAATGAAATGCCATAGGAAACGAGGCGCTGACGGTAGAATTTCTCGGTCATCACATTGCGGGTGCCGACGATCGCGGCAGATTTGATGCCGTCTGCCTGCATTTTCACGCCGACCGCCTCGGCGATGTGCAGCACAGGAACGGACACTGCCTCGGCCACCCGGTCGTAAATGACATGCATGGAATTGGCGCAGATCATCATGGCTTGCGCGCCCGCCGCCTCCAGCCGCTGTGCGGCTGCAATCAACGGTCCGCTCGCGCAGTCCCAGTCCTCTTCGGTGGTGCAGCGCGCGACCTCGGCGAAATCGAGGCTCTCGATCACCAGCGAGGCGCTGTGCAAACCGCCCAGGCGCCGGGCGACACCTTTGTTGAGCATCTCGTAGTAGCGCGCCGTCGAGCTCCAGCTCAAACCGCCGATCAGTCCGAATTTCTTCATGGATTTCCCCCAACGGCGGCACAGCACTGCATGGCCTTACGCCTATCGCATATACGGAACAGCGAAGCCGACGCAAGGGCGGGGAGTGCGCATCCCGTATTGGCGCAGGAGACTCCCCTATAACTGATGAGCTGGGCCTGTTTCGCGGGCGTTTCAGGCGCCAGCGGGCGCGGCATCGCCCATGCCGCCTTTGCCGCGTCGCCCGGACCGCGGGATTGACGTGCCGACTACCGGGATCGGGCTGGGTTTGATCTTGGTGCCGTCCTCGCGGGTGATTTCGCCCTTCTCGAGCAGGGTCTTGATCTCGTCGCCGGATAGCGTCTCATATTCGAGCAGCGCGTTGGCGAGAAGATGCAACTGTGCCTCGAAATCGGACAACAGCTTCTTGGCGCGATCATAGCCAGCCTCGACGATCCGCCGGATTTCCTGGTCGATCGCCTTCGCCGTCTCGTTGGACATATGCACCCGCTGGCTCTGGGAATAGCCGAGGAACGTTTCTCCCTGCTGCTCCTCATACTGGAGCGGACCGAGCGTGTCGGACATGCCCCATTGCGTCACCATGTCACGCGCGAGGCGGGTGGCATACTGGATATCGCCCGACGCGCCGGAGCTGACCTTGTCGTAGCCGAAGATGATTTCCTCGGCGACACGCCCGCCCATCGATACTGCCAGATTCGCATACATCTTGTCACGGTGATAGGAGTAATTGTCCCGCTCCGGCAGGCGCATCACCATACCCAGCGCGCGCCCGCGCGGGATGATCGTCGCCTTGTGAATGGGGTCGGAGGCCGGCTCGTGCACCGCGACGATAGCATGGCCCGCCTCATGATAGGCGGTCATTTTCTTCTCGTCATCGGTCATCACCATGGACTTGCGTTCGGCGCCCATCATCACCTTGTCCTTGGCGGATTCGAACTCCGCGCTCGCGACAAGGCGCTTGCCGCGCCGCGCCGCCATCAGCGCCGCCTCGTTGACGAGATTGGCAAGATCCGCGCCCGAAAAGCCCGGCGTGCCGCGCGCGATGGTGCGCGCATCGACATCGGGCGCAAGCGGCACCTTCTTCATATGCACTTCGAGGATCTTGACCCGGCCCTCGATGTCTGGGCGAGGCACGACCACCTGCCGGTCGAACCGGCCGGGGCGCAGCAACGCGGGATCGAGCACATCGGGCCGGTTGGTCGCCGCGACGATGATGATGCCCTCATTTGATTCGAAGCCATCCATCTCAACCAGAAGCTGGTTCAGCGTCTGCTCGCGCTCGTCATTGCCATTGCCCAGACCCGCGCCACGATGACGACCCACCGCGTCGATTTCATCGATAAACACGATGCACGGCGCGTTCTTCTTCGCCTGCTCGAACATGTCGCGCACGCGGCTCGCGCCCACACCAACGAACATTTCGACGAAATCGGAACCGGAAATGGTGAAGAAAGGCACGCCCGCTTCCCCCGCGATCGCGCGGGCGAGCAAGGTTTTGCCCGTGCCGGGAGAGCCGACCAGCAACGCGCCCTTGGGGATTTTGCCACCAAGCCTGGCGAACTTGGTAGGATCTTTCAGGAACTCGACGATTTCCTGAAGTTCCTCGCGTGCTTCGTCTATGCCCGCCACGTCATCAAAGGTGACGCGGCCCTGCTTTTCGGTCAGCAGCTTGGCCTTGGATTTGCCGAAGCCCATCGCGCCGCCTGCGCCGCCACCCTTCTGCATCTGCCTCAGCACGAAGAAAGCCACGCCGAGGATCAACAGAAACGGCAGTGACTGGTAAAGCAGCACCATCCAGAAGCTCGGCTGCTCCTCCGCCTTGCCGCTATATTTGACGTTGTAGTCATCGAGCAGGGGGATGAGGCCGGCATCGTTCACCGGCACGGTCGAAAATTTGGAGCCATTGTTGAGGGTGCCGACAATATGATCGGGGCCGATCGACACTTCCTTGATCTGCCCGTCCTGAATCTTGGTGCGGAAATCGGAATAGGCGATGCCTGTGCCTCCGGTCGCGCCATCGCGGTTTTCCACCAGCGACACCACCATGAGCAGCGCGAACACGACGCCCGCCCATATCATCGCGCTTCTGATCCAGGGGTTGCCCTGCTGCGGTTCCTTGTCGTCGTTCATTTTACCCTCGTATCGTCCCGCCAAGATAAGGCGGGCAGCGCAAATAACAATGGCTCATATGGCGGAGCGTGGCGGCGCAGCCGAAAGGCTCCACCGCGCACCGCCGGCAAACAGCCAGTGACCAACACAGGCCTTTCTACCACACAAGAGCTGAACAAGTGCTTGATCAACCGTATCTCCGCGTGGCGGCGGCGTATCCGGCTCGGCGCGCGCCAGCATGTGGAGGAGGAGACGGCGCTGGATCTCGCGCGGGAAGTCGTGCCGGTCCAGCTCCCAGCGCGCTTCGCCTGTGGCATGCACATGCCGTGCGGCGAGATCATGGACCAGCCATGCCAGCGCATCCTCCGCATCGGCGCAGGCGGCGGCGGTGCGGGATGCCGCCAGCGGATCGAGCCAGTCTACCCCGGCAATGTGGCGGCGCATCTCCACCCGATCAAACCGCGCATCCTCGTTGCTGGGGTCAAGCACATGGGGCAGGGCGCAGGATTGCGCGATGGCGAGCAGCTCAGCACGCCGCCAGCCGAGCAACGGCCGCAGCACCGCGCGGTTGCGCGCGCGGATACCCGCCAGCCCGCCCACGCCCGACGACCGATTGAGGCGCATCACTATCGTTTCGAGCTGATCGTCGGCATGATGCGCGGTCAGCAGCCAGGCGATGCCGCGCGCTTCCCGCCATTGATGGAGCAGCGCATAGCGCGCCGCCCGCGCCGAGGCCTGGATGCTGCCTGTTATCGGCTGGGCGGGCGCGAGGATGGCATGAGGCACGCCCTGCTCTGTGCACCAGCGCCCGACCATCTCCGCTTCGGCGCGCGCCTCCGCCCGCAATCCATGATCGACCGTGGCGGCCTCGACCCGGCCCGGATAAGCATGGGTCGCCAACCAGAGCATAGCCATGCTGTCCGGCCCGCCGGATACCGCGATGCCGAGGCGCACTTCTGCGGCCGCCTCTTTCCCGATCAGCGCGTCAATGCTGTGCTGAAATCGCGTGATCGCACTTGGCTCAGGTGCCGCATTTGGCACGAACCCGGCCCTTCTCCATCATCGTGCGCAGATCGGATGTCAGCCCCGATCCGTAGTTTTTTTGCAGTTCGTCATATACCTTGCAGGCGTCGGCTGGCTTCTTGAGCTGGATCAGCGCTTCGCCCAGATAGGTGAGGCTCTGGGCGGTGCGGTCCCCCTCCGGCCGCTTGCGATAATTCTCGTAGAACGCGACGGACGCGAGCGCGGGCTTGCCATCGTCAAGATAGGCGCGGCCCAGCAGGTTCTGCGCTCGGCTGCCGACGGAGGTAGTGCCAAATTTCTCGAGCGTGGTCTTGAGCTGCGTCTGCGCCTCGGGATAGAATTTAGCGCTCCACAGACGGAAACCATAAGTATAGGCGTCGTTGGCGGCGTCGCCCGTATCGGGTCGTTCGATGGTGGCGATGGCGGCCTTGCGCGCTTCATCGGCCACCGATGCGGGCCTGGAGGGCGAGGGCGCAGGCTTGGCTACGGGAGCGGGCTTTGGCGCAGCCGCGGCGGCGGCCACTGGCGTTGCGGGCGCGCTCAAGGATGGGCTGCTTGCAAGGGCAACAGGCGGCGCAGCTGGCGGTGCAGGCGTGCCTGCTGCACTGAGGGCGGGCGGCGGCGCCACCTGCGCCTTCAACTCCTCGAATTTCTGTTCCAGCAGCTTCAGCCTGTAGCTGTTCTGCTCGACCTGGCCTGTCTGGGTGGCGAGCTGCGCTTCGAGTGATGTGACCCGGGCGATGAGGTCGCTGACCGGGGTGGAGGCGGGCGCAGCGGGGGCAGCCTCCGGTGCGGTGGCTGTAATGTCAGGCTCGACAGGCGCGCCATTGGGGAAAACCTTGCGCTGCACCGCGCGCACTTCCTTCTCCAGCCGCTCGACCCTCTTTTCAATCGGCACGGCGGGTTCCGCCGCCCACGCCTGTCCCGTCAAGGCCAGCGCGCTGGTCGCCAGACAAAATGCAGAAAACCCTCTGATGATATGACGCATGGCAGAAAACACCCCGGGAAATGACCTCGGCCAACCATAAACAGGCTGGCATGAAAAGGGAAGGAAACTGGGCTGGCCGTGTGCGAGATTTTACTGCGCGGCAGGCGGGGTCGGTCGCGTCCCGGCCTGTTCGGCTTCATCCAGAACCTTGCGTGTCGAGGAGCTGAGCGCCACTGGTTCCCACGAGGAGCCTGCCGCTGCGCCGCCATCAGGTTGCAGTGCGGAGGATGGCGGTTGTTGCTGTCCGTCCGCCACCGGCGCTTGGGCGGGCGCTGGCCGGGCCAGCAGGGCCGCCGCACTGATCGGCAGATCGCTGATCGTCTTTTCGGGCGGGCCGAGCGGAGCGACCGGCTTGCCGCCGACCGTCACCGCCAGCGCATTGGGCCGGCCGGTCAAGATCATCGGGTTGTTCGCCTGCGGGGGCACGGTAAAGCTTTCGCCCTTGGCCATCTGCTTTTCCAGCAGGCGCACGCCCTGAGCATCATAGATACGCAGCCAGACATCCTGTAGCGCAGTCAATACCACCGGGCCGGGCATGGCGGGCGCCACGGCGGAGGCCGGCTGACCCGCGCCCTGCGCCGAGGCGGGCGCCGCCTGCGTGCTGGCGCGGTTGGCGAGATCCGACACTTCCTGATCGGTCGACGCGGCGAAAAACTGGGTGCGCCACACCGCATAGGCGGTGCCGAGCACCAGTGCGAGGATGGCCGCAATCCACGCGAGGCGGCGTGGCGGAATGCGCGCCGGATCGACCGGCTCGAACATTTCATAACGGTCGGTCGGATCGCTTGTGCCCAGCTCCTCGCGCACCCCGCGCGCGATTTCCACCTCGTCCGCTCCGACCGCCTGCGCATAGGCACGGGCAAAACCAACCGCATAGGGTGTGCCGGGCAGGGCCGCGAAATCGCTGCGTTCGACGGCTTCGAGCTGGCGCTTTGCTATGCGCGTGACCTCGGCGACATCCGCGAGGGTCATGCCCCGCTTCTCGCGGGCGAGGCGCAACAGGTCGCCGGGGCGATTCTGTGTCATCGCCGGTGCGCGCTCATGTTCCAGAACAATATCATTCACGTCCTCGCCCCTACATAGGGGCCGCTGATGCGACCTCTTGTCTTGTTCCGTGCCCTCTATTCCCCGCCGAGACTGTCTCGCTCGTGGGCACGGTGCAAAGGATGTCCCACGCACCGTCATCCCTGTCAACGACGACTCCGGGCGCTGGTCGATGCAACAGCGCCGTTAATCCCGTTTACTGGTATAAAGTCCGCGATTTTTGCCTGTCAAACCCGTTAACTTCTTCCAGCAGCCAGCAGCCAGCAGCGCATGGCAGCACGCCTGCGGCGAGGGGGATGTAAGGGTCAGCCCCTCAATCGAGGTCCACCTGCGCCTGTGCCGCATAATCGCGCAACGCCAGCCGCATGTCGGTCGGTGCCTGCACCAGCATCCGTTGCACAGCCTCGCGCAGGGGCGACAGGTCCAGCGAGCGGATCATCGCCTTCACCGGGCCGACCGACGCGGGGGTGATCGACAGGCGGCGGATGCCCAGCCCGACCAGCGCCATCGCTTCGAGTGTGCGCCCGCCCATCTCACCACATACGCCGACCGGCACCGCCGCCGTGTCGCACGCCTGCACGATGCGGTTGAGGAAGCGCAATATCGCGACGCTCAGCCAGTCATAGCGCTCAGCGAGCTTGGGATGAGCGCGGTCCGCCGCGAACAGAAACTGCGTCAGATCGTTGGTGCCGATCGAGAGGAAATCGAGCTTGGGGAGCAGGATGTCCAGCACCTCGGCCAGTGCCGGCACTTCCAGCATCGCGCCATATTTGATGCAGCTCGGCAACATCTTGCGCCGTTCGACCAGCCACTGCCGCTGATGCTCGAATATCACACGGGCGGCATCGAACTCCCACGGCTCGGAAATCATCGGGAACATGACATGCAGTGTGCGCCCTGCCGCCGCCTCCAGCAAAGCGCGGGCCTGCGCCTTCATCAGGCCGTCGCGCTCCAGGCTGAGGCGCATCGCGCGCCAGCCCATTGCCGGATTTTCCTCCACCATGCCGTCGTCATTCTGGAGATAGGGCAGTGCCTTATCTCCGCCGATGTCGAGCGTGCGGAAAATCACCGGGCGCTCGCCGGCCGCGTCCATCACGTCGCGGTAGAGCCGCTGTTGCCGCTCGCGCTGGGGCATGGTGGCGGAAACGAGAAACTGGAACTCGGTGCGGAACAAGCCAATGCCGTCTGCCCCGGTTACATCAAGCGCGCCGACATCATCGCGCAGGCCGGCATTGACCATCAGCTCGATCTTGACGCCATCCTTGGTGACGGCAGGCTGATCGCGCATTTCCGCGAATTTGGCGCGGCGCTTCTGGCCGAGTTGCAGTTTGCTGTCGAAGGCCTCTTCCATGTCGGGCGAGGGGCGAATGAACAGGCGGTTCCCGGTGACATCCATCAGAATGAGGTCGCCGTCGTTGATGATGTGGCGCACATCGCGCACACGGCCCAGCACCGGAACGCCCATTGCCCGCGCGACGATGATGACGTGGGCGGTCAGCGATCCTTCCTCAAGGATCACGCCTTTCAGGCGCCGCCGGTCATATTCCAGCAGCTCGGCCGGGCCAAGGTTGCGGGCGATCAGGATGGCGTCCTGCCGCAGCCCGAGCTGCGCCGCGGTGCCAAGCTGGCCGGAAACGATGCGCAGCAGCCGGTTGGACAAGTCCTCCAGATCGTGCATCCGGTCTTGCAACAGCGGGTCGTCAATCTGGCGCATGCGCATGCGGGTGCGCTGTTGCACGCGCTCGATCGCCGCCTCGGCGGTGAGGCCGCTGTCGATCGCCTCGTTGATACGGCGCGACCAGCCCTCGTCATAGGCGAACATCTTGTAGGTGGCGATCACCTCCTGATGTTCGCCATCCACGCCGAATTCGGACGTGCCGGTGAGGCTGTCGATCTGTTCGCGCATCCGGGCAAACGCCGAATAGACGCGCGCCCGCTCCGCCTCTACATCCTCCGCCACAGTATGCTCGATCGTGACGCGCGGCTGGTGAAACACCGCCTGTCCCCGCGCCATGCCCATCACGAGTTGCAGGCCGGAAACGATCTGGGTTCCTGTGCCGCCGATGCGCACATCGCTCGGCCCTTCATCGGCCAGCCCGGCATTGGCGATCAGCTCCGAAAGCACCATCGCCACGGTTTGCAGCGCTTCGATCTCCACCTCTTCATAGCGGCGCGGGTCGACATGCTGCACACACAGCACGCCCACCGCATTTTCCCGCCGCACGATCGGCACGCCGGCAAAGCTGTGGAACAGATCCTCCCCCGTTTCCGGGCGATAGGCAAAATCGGGGTGCGCGGCGGCTTCGTCGAGGTTCAGCGTCTCGACATTCTTGGCAATGGTGCCGACCAGACCCTCGCCAGGCGCAAGGCGGGTAACGTGCACCGCCTCCTGCTTCAGGCCGCGGGTGGCGAACAGCTCCATCACCCCCTCACGCAGCAGATAAATCGAGCAAACCTCGCTCGAGAGCGCCTCGCCGATAATCTCGACCACCTTGTTGAGCTTGGCCTGCGCATTGGTGCGCGCGGCCATCACCTCATGCAGGCGAATGAGAATCTGGCGGGCGGCGGCGGCGGGGGCATTAAGCATAGCGCATGGCTATCAGAAACTGCACGTCAATGCCAAGCGGAAGCGGAACCGGAGTGGATAGGGGCAAAGCCCTCAGAGTATGTTTGGGAAAGCGGTGCCAACCCGCTCCCCCACCTAACCACCCAAATATGGTACGCTGTTTTGGGTGGTTGGGTGGAGGAGTGGGCTGGTGCGGCCTCTAAAAAATCACTTGGAAAAGCGAATTTCCAAACGGACTCTCAGAGCAGTTCACCCTTCCATTTGGTGAGGGCGCGCACCAGTTTCTCGGAGCGCTCGGTGAATTCGCCGGTAAAAACCTTCTCGGCTTCTACCTTGCGGGCGCTAAGGGCATTGCGCAGCACATTGGCCGCGCTCTCATGAAATTCCGCATGCAGGCGGCGCACTACTTGATAGGGCTTGCCTTGCCTGGTGGCGCTGTCGATCGTGTCGCCATGAATCCAGCGGCCGAAGGGGCAGCGGTCATCCTTGCAGGCTTTTTCCGGGTCGATTTCGCTGCTGCCGGTGGACATCGCCACGCGCAGCTTCAGCTTCCAGGAACCATGTGCTCCGATGGCGTTGTTTATCTGCTCTACCATTGCGACGTTGGACACGTCTCTTCCTTCCCTGACCTCATGGTGCGCAGAGGCAGGTAGTGGAAAATGCTTTATAAGCCGTGAAGTCTGTATCAGTTCGTCGCGAGCGCGGCGTCCGCCTGTGCAACCAGTTCGGCGAGGATGGCAGCGACCGGCTCCTCTCGGCTCACCATGCCTACCGACTGCCCTGCCATCAGCGAGCCATTCTCCACGTCGCCATCGATTACCGCACGACGGAGCGCGCCCGCCCAATAATGCTCGATCTCAAGCTGGGCGGCCATCATATCGACTTTACCCTCGTCGAGCATCTGCGCCACTTCGCGCTGCTTGGCGGTGAACGCCTCGGTGCCCGCATTCTTGAGCGCGCGCACGGGGATGACCGGCAGGCGGGGGTCGATCTGGACACTGGTGATCGCGTCCCGTGCGTTGGCGCGCATAAACGCCTTCTTAAAAGCCGGGTGCGCGATGCTCTCGGTCGCGCAGACAAAGCGCGTGCCGAGCTGAACCCCCGCCGCGCCCATTTTGAGGTAGGATGCGATCGCCTCGCCGCGCCCGATACCTCCGGCGACGAAGATCGGCACTTCGGCGGCGAGTTCGGGCAGGATTTCCTGCGCCAATACGCTGGTCGCCACCGGGCCGATATGCCCGCCCGCCTCCATCCCCTCTATGATGAGCGCATCCACACCGGAACGGACCAGCTTCTTCGCCAGCGACAGCGCCGGGGCAAAGCAGATCAGCTTGGCGCCGCCATTCGCGGTATTTCTGGCCTTGATCGCCTCGATGCTACCCTTGGGCGGCAGGCCACCGGCCAGCACAATATGGCTCACGTCATGCTTTGTGCAGACGGCGATGAGGTCCATCAACTGCGGGTGCATGGTGATGAGGTTGACGCCGAACGGCTTGGCGGTGAGGGCCTTGGTCGCCGCGATTTCGGTGTCCAGCAGCTCCGGCGTCATCGCGCCGCACGCGATCAGGCCAAAGCCGCCCGCATTGCTGACCGCGGAGACGAGCGTGCGCTCGCTCACCCAGCTCATCGCGCCACAGATGATCGCGACTTCGGACCCCAGCAGCGCGGTACCGCGCGCCATCAGCGCGCCAAGGGCAGCGCTCAAGCCGCCTGCTCCGCATCCAGCCCATAAGCGGTGTGGAGCACGCGCACGGCCAGCTCCGTCTCGTCCTCGTCAATCAAAACCGAAACCTTGATCTCGCTGGTCGAGATCGCCTCGATGTTGATGCCGCGCTCGGCCAGCGTCTTGAACATGATCGCCGCGACGCCCGCATGGCTGCGCATGCCCACGCCCACCACACTGACCTTCGCCACTTCCGCGTCAGTGATGAGCCGGTTGAAACCGATCTCGCCCTTGCGGCTATCCAATATGTCGACGCTGCGCGCGAGGTCCGCGCGCGGCACGGTGAAGGTCACGTCCGTTTCTGCGGTGTCCTTGCTGTCGTTCTGGATAATCATGTCGACATTGATGCTGGCATCGGCGAGCGGGCCGAAGATGCTGGCCACCGCGCCGGGCTTATCCGGCACGCGCGTGACGATGACCTTGGCCTCGTTCTTGTCGACCGCGATACCTGTGATGAGCTGACGTTCCATATCGGAATTCCCTAAAGTTTTGGCTTCTATTTCCTCTTCGTCGACGATCAGCGTGCCGGGTTCGTCGTCCTTGCCGGGTTCGTCGAAGGAGCTGAGCACCTGCACACGCACCTTCTCCTTCATCGCCAGCGCGACAGAGCGGGTCTGCAACACCTTGGAGCCAACCGAGGCGAGCTCCAGCATCTCCTCGTAGGTCACCATGTCGAGCTTGCGCGCACGCGAAACGATGCGCGGGTCGGTGGTATAGACGCCATCGACATCGGTGTAGATATCGCATCGATCGGCCTTCACCGCCGCCGCGATCGCGACTGCGGAGGTGTCCGACCCGCCGCGCCCCAGCGTGGAGATGCGTCGATCCTCCATCATGCCCTGAAAGCCGGGGATGACAGCGACCTGGCCGCTTTGCATCGCGGCCAGCAATGCGTCCGTCTCGATTGTCTCGATCCGCGCCTTGCTGTGCGCCTCGCCAGAGCGGATCGGGAGCTGCCAACCGAGCCAGCTACGCGCATTCACGCCCATCGCCTTCAGGGTCATCGCCAGAAGGCCGCTCGTCACCTGCTCGCCGCTCGCCACCACCACGTCATATTCGGCGGGGTCGTAAAGCGGGCTGGCTTCCTTGCAAAAACCCACCAGCCGGTCTGTCTCGCCCGCCATTGCGGAAACGACGACGGCAACCTCATTGCCCTGATCGACCACATGCTTCACCCGCGCCGCCACATTGCGAATTCGCTCCATCCCCGCCATCGAGGTGCCACCGAATTTCATGACTATGCGCGCCATATTTGCTGCCAGACCTGTTTGCCGTTAGGAAGCGGGAAGGCGGTCGCCCACCCGCGTGAAAACCGCGCCGCTATAGTCAGCAAGGACCGATATGGCAAGCAGGCCAGAGACAACCATAAACCCGGAAGAAGCAAGGCATTTCGGTGCGCTGGCGGCAGACTGGTGGAACCCGAAGGGCAGCAGCGCGATGCTGCACAAGCTCAATCCGGTGCGCCTGCGTTACATTCGCGCGGCGATGAACGCGCATTGGGGGATTGATGCGCGGGAGATGCGCCCGCTGGAGGGCAAGCGCGCGCTCGATGTGGGGTGCGGCGCGGGATTGTTGTGCGAGCCGCTGGCAAGGCTGGGTGCGCAGGTGACGGGGATCGATGCCGCACCGGAAAACATCGCGGCGGCGCGCGCGCATGCCGCGGGGCAGGGGCTGGACATGGACTATCGGGCTGTCGGGGTGGAGGAACTGGGCTTACCCGGCGCGTTCGATCTCGTCACCAGCATGGAGGTGATCGAGCATGTGAGCGACCCTGCGCTGTTCGTGCGTGGGCTGGCTGAGGCGTTGGCGCCCCGTGGCCTGATGATCCTTTCCACCCCCAACCGCACCGCGCTCTCGCGCCTCGCGATGATAGAAGTGGGCGAGGGCATGGGGATCATTCCCAAAGGCACGCATGACTGGAACCAGTTCCTGACGCCTGACGCATTGCAAAGCCTGCTCGCCGACGCCGGGCTGGAGAGCTTCGATCTGCGCGGCATCGCCTTCGATCCGCGCACCGGCTTTACCCTGAGCGACAATACCAAGCTCAACTATATCCTTTGTGCGACACGGATAGGCGCAAACTAGGACGCGGCGCTTTCCTCCTGCTGGTTGACCATGGCGCGGGCCATCATCACCAGCCGCTCGGTCATCGCCTGAGACAGAGCGGGGTCCATGTCGGCCTGTTCGGCGATCGCGCACGTCATCGCAGTGGCCCATTGCTCGCCGACCTCGGCCGAAATAGGGAAGGCGCGGTGCAGCGACATCACGCATTTGCCTTGCCCGAACCAGTCCTTTGGCCCGCCGGTCCAGGCATTGAGAAACTGAATCAGCCCGGCGCGCACCGGCCCCAGATCCTCGGCATGGATCGCGCGCAACGCAGCATAAGCGGGGTCATTGTCCATCTGTTCGTAAAAGCGGGCGACGATGCGCTCGATCACCGCGCTGCCGCCAAGGGCTTCGTAAGGGGTTGCGGGCTTGGTGGTCGGCTGGTCCAAAGTGTCACTCCTCTGAGTGTGGCTTAATGGACAGACAGACGGCAACCGTCCTTGACTTCGGTCAATGCGCCGCGCCCCAGCTCTTGCCCATGCCCACTTCCACCACGAGAGGCACTGATATGTGCACCAGCGGCGCGGCGGCGTTTTCCATCACATCGCGGATAAGGACGGACGCGCGCTCGACATCCCCTTCGGGCAGCTCGAACACCAGTTCGTCATGCACCTGCAACAGCATTTTCACATCAAGCAGCCCCGCTTGGGCCAGCGCTGGCCCCATGCGCACCATCGCGCGCTTGATGATGTCCGCCGATGTGCCCTGGATCGGCGCGTTGATCGCCGCGCGCTCCGCCCCCTGGCGTTCATGCATAACGGCAGCCTTGATGCGCGGGAACCATGTCTTGCGGCCAAACAGCGTGCAGGTGAAACCATCCGCCCGCGCCTTTTCCAGCGTCTCGTTGATATAAGCGGCGATGCCGGGGAATCGGTCATAATAGCGGGCGATCATGTCCTGCGCTTCGTCGGGCGAAATCTCCAGCCGCGCGGCCAGCCCCCAGCGGGATATGCCATAGAGGATCGAGAAGTTGATCGTTTTGGCCCGGCCGCGCGTGTCGCGGTTGACCTCGCCGAACAGCTCCTGCGCGGTGGCGGCATGAATATCCTCGCCCCGCGCGAACGCCTCCTTCAAGGCGGGGACATTGGCCATGTGGGCCGCGAGGCGCAGCTCGATCTGGCTATAGTCGGCGGAGAGGAGGACATTGCCCTCCTCCGCAATAAATGCTTCGCGGATCTGCCGCCCGGCCTCGCTGCGGATAGGGATGTTCTGAAGGTTCGGGTCGGTCGAGGAAAGCCGCCCGGTCTGCGCGCCGGTGAGCGAATAGCTGGTGTGCACACGGCCCGTTTTGGGGTTGATCTGCGCCTGCAACGAGTCGGTATAGGTGGACTTCAATTTGGCAAGCTGCCGCCAGTCCAGCACCTTGCGGGCAATCCCGGCTCCCTCCGCCGCCAGCTTTTCCAGCACGGTAACATCGGTGGAATAGGCGCCGGTCTTGCCCTTTTTTCCGCCTTTATAGCCCAGCTTGTCGAACAGGATGGCGCCGAGCTGCTGTGGGCTGGCGATGACGAAGGGCTGCCCGGCGAGCGCATGGATTTCGCTCTCCAGGGCCGCCAGCCCATCGGCAAACTCGCCCGACAGGCGCGAGAGATACTCCCGGCTGACCTTGATCCCCTCGCGCTCCATCGCCGCGACGACCGGCACCAGGGGCCGATCCACCAGTTCATAGACGCGGGTGACATGCTCGGAATGCAGGCGGGGTTTGAGCATCTGCCACAGGCGGTAGGTCACCTCCGCGTCCTCGGCGGCATATTCGGTGGCGCGATCGAGCGGCACTTCGGCAAAGCTGATCGCTTTCTTGCCGGTGCCGGTCACGTCCTTGAAACCGATGCACGCATGGTCGAGATGGATACGCGCCAGCTCGTCCATCCCCTGTCCGCCCAGCCCCTTGCCCGCTTCGAGGTCGAAGGCGAGCAGGATCGTGTCGTCATAGGGGCGAAGGGCGATGCCACCCAGCCCGGCAAGCTGCGCCGCCCGCTCCAGCACATTGATGTCATATTTGAGGTTGTGGCCGATCTTGAGGACGCCCTCGTCCTCCAGCAGCGGCTTCAGGGCGGCGAGCGCGGCCCGCGCGTCAATCTGGTCCGGCCGTTCGGCAAACATATCGGTGCCGCCATGCGCCAGCGGGATGTAGCACGCCTGGCCCGGCCCGGTCGAAAGGCTGATGCCGACGAGATTGGCCGCAACCGAATCAAGCGCGTCCGTCTCGGTATCCACGGCGACCACGCCCTCGGCGCGCGCCTGCGCGATCCACCGCTCCAGCGCGGGAAGCTCCGTCACCGTTTCATACAGGCTCCGGTTAATCGCTGGCCATTCAATCCGCGCGGGCGCCGCTGGTGGCGCATCCTTGGCGGCGGGCGTGGCAAGGGTTGCGCTATGGAGCTGGTTCGCCCTTTTGCCCGGCGGCGCCACCCCATTGTTGAGGCGGGCGAGCAGCGCATTGAAGCCCTGATCGGTGAGGAACGCGCGCAGCGGCTCTGGCGGGATTTCGCCCAGCTTCAGGTCGTCGAGCGGATCGGGCAGGGGCACCTGCGCGTGCAGCTCCACCAGTTGGCGGGACAGGCGCGCCATGCCCTCGTGCTCGATCAGATTGTCCCGCATCTTCGATGGCTTCATGCCGGGCACGGCAGCAAACACGCCGTCGAGCGTGCCATACTCGTTGATGAGCTTGGAGGCCGTCTTGGGGCCGATGCCCGGCACGCCCGGCACATTATCGACCGCATCGCCCATCAGCGCCAGCACATCGCCGAGCCTGTTCGGGGCGACGCCGAACTTGTCCATCACATAGCCATCCGCCCGCCGCTCGTTCTTCATGGTGTCGAGCATGTCGACGCCGGGCTGGATCAGTTGCGCCAGATCCTTGTCGGACGACACGATCGTCACCTGCCAGCCGCGCGCCACCGCGGCCATGGTATAGCTGGCGATGATGTCGTCTGCCTCGAAACCCTGTTCCTCGATGCACGGGAGCGAGAAGGCGCGCGTCGCCTCGCGGATCAGCGGGAACTGCGGCACCAGATCTTCGGGTGGCGGCGGCCGGTTCGCCTTGTAATGTTCGTAAAGGTCGTTGCGAAAGGTGGTGCCGGATTTGTCGAGGATCACCGCCATATGGGTGGGGCCATCGGCCTCGTGCAGATCCTTGGCGAGCTTCCACAGCATCGCGGTGTAGCCATAGACCGCGCCCGCCGGCACGCCATGGCGGTTGGTAAGGGGCGGGAGCTGATGATAGGCGCGGAAGATATAGCCGCTGCCATCGACGAGGTAGAGATGATTTTGCTCAGGCTGATTCTGGTCGGACATGGGCGGTGGAATAGCCCAGCGCGCTGGCGATGCCAAATCAATGCTCAGAGTCCGTTTGGAAAAGCGGTGCCGGTCCGCTCCCCTATCCAATCACCCAAATATTTTACGCTGTTTTGGGTGGGGGAGTGGGGGAGTGGGGGAGTGGGGGAGTG
>JAGNYO010000005.1 GCA_017984895.1 Sphingobium sp.
CCAGTGGGGGCTGGCGATACGTCTGGCGCAGCGATTGTCGGGCGGCGTGGCAGGGCCGCTCGAGACGGTAAGGCTACAGCGGGACGATGCGGGTATCGCGCTGTTGTTGCCGCGCAGACACGCCAGTCTCGCGGGTGAGACAGTCAACCGCCGCCTCAAGCAACTCGGTACCGCGATGGGGCTGGAATGGCAGCTTAAGGCAACAGGCTCGGCCTGACGCTTCGTAATGCCCCGGCGCTATACCCTCTCGGGCCAGTAAAGCCGCATCGGGTTGTCGATGAGCATTTTCCTCTGGAGCGTTGCAGATTGCGCGATACGAGGGATCATATCAACCAGATGTCCATCATCGGGAATAGCATCCTGCATATTGGGATGGGGCCAGTCGGTGCCCCACAGCACCCGGTCTGCATAGGAAGACACCAGCGGCGCGACCGTCTCGGCAAAATCGTCCCAGGGATATCCGCCGGGGTCGAGCCGGTCAGGGCAGGTTGCCTTGAACCAGATGTCCGGGCGGGAGTCGAGCAGGCTACGGAAGGCTTGCATATCCGGTCCATCTGGCCCTTGGGTGATGTTGGGACGGCCCATATGGTCGATGACCATGGGCACAGGAATCGCGTCCAAGAAGGGGCGCAGCTCCTCTAATATGTCCGCCTCGAAATAGATGACCACATGCCAGCCTTGGGGCACGCGGCGCGCGACTTCGAGAAATTTGTCTTTGGGTGCATCATCGACCAGGCGTTTGAGGAAGTTGAAGCGGACACCGCGGATGCCGCCCTCATGGAGTGCGTGCAATTCTTCTTCACTGATCGCAGGGTCAACCACCGCAATACCGCGCGCCTTCCCATGGGATTGCTGTATGGCATGCAGTGTCGCTGCATTGTCGGTGCCGTGGCAGCTCGCCTGCACAATGACATTGCGCGCAAAGCCGAGATGATCGCGCAGGGCAAACAGCATCTCTGCGCTGGCGTCTCCGGGAAGATATTTCGCGTTCTGGCTGAAGGGGAATTGCGCCATTGGTCCGAACACATGGCAATGGGCATCAACTGCGCCGGGCGGCGGCGTATAACGCGGGGTGGAAGGTTCGTGTTGCCAGCTTATGATACGGCCCGTCATGGAAAAACCACGCCATCCATCAGTTTGCGCGCGGTGCGCAGCAGCGCAGCGGATCGAACGTTCCCCGCTTCGTCCACATCCAGCACGCAACTCATTTCGCCGGTCGTATGCTCGACCGAAAGCGTCTTGGTGTTGCCCTCAGGGATTACGGCCACCTCGCTCGCAGGCGAACCGGGGACAAGGCATGCTGTCGCCACGCTGACCGCGCCGAGCACGCCAATACTGGCATGAGCGCGATGCGGAATGAAGCTGCGCACGCAGACCGCTCCGCCTTGGCGCGGCGGGGCGACCAGCATCATCTTGGGCACGGATTTTTCGCGCACATCGCCCAGGTTCATCATCGCACCCACCGCCAGTCGGATCGTTTCGATCTTCGCCTTTAGGTCTATGTTGCTGTCCAGATCATCCCGGCTCTCATACCCTGTAATACCGATGTCAGTTGCCTTGATGACCACACAGGGCATGCCATTGTCGATCAGTGTAACTGGAATGCCGTCGATCATATCCACCGCACGTCCGCTAGGCAGAAGCGCTCCGCAGGTAGAACCGGCAGTGTCTCGGAACTCTATCGGTATCGCAGCGGCCATGCCGGGCACGCCGTCAATCGCTGCGTTGCCGCTGTAGGTCAGCACACTATCGGGTGTGCGCACTGTAGCGATGGCGATCTGCTCGGTATTTTCCATGAAAATAGTAACAGGTGTTTCACCGTCACAGGGGTCTACAAGACCTCGCTCAATGGCGAAAGGCCCTACGCCTGCAAGGATGTTGCCACAATTCTGTGCATCGGAAACAATCGCCTGATCGACGAATATCTGGAGGAACAGATAATCCACATCGACGCCTGCGCGCACAGACTTGCTGATTATGGCCACTTTGCTGGTAAGCGGATCGGCGCCACCCATGCCGTCGATCTGGCGCGGATCGGGCGAACCCATGATGCGCAACAGCAGGGCATCACGAGCGGCACCTTCGGCAGGCAAATCATCCTTGAGGAAATATCCGCCCTTGGACGTGCCGCCGCGCATCCACATGCAGCGCACGCCGTATACAGGGCCGCTTTCTCCGGGCGGAAAACCGGCTCCCACTTTTCCTGAGAAGGCTTGCGCATCAGACATATCTGAGGCCCATCGCCTCCAGCTTGCCGCGCATATCATATATATCGAGGCCCAGTTCACCTCCCGCGAGGCGCTGTCGCTTCGTTTCTTCGTTCGCCTCGCGCTCCTGTGCCTTTTTCAGGACGGCAGCGGCGTTGGCGCGCGGCACGATACACACGCCATCATCGTCGGCCACCACGACATCGCCCGCTTCGATTGGTCTGCCAGCGCATACTATCGGCACATTGACACTGCCCAGCGAGGCTTTGATGGTACCCTGCGCAAAGACGGCCTTGGACCATACCGGAAAGTTCATCCGCGTCAGATCGCGCACGTCCCTTACCCCCGCATCAATAATCAGGCCACGGCAGCCGCGCGCCTGCGCTGAAGTCGCCAGCAAATCTCCAAAATACCCATCTTCGCACGGGCTGGTCGGTGCGATGACCAGAATATCCCCTGTCCTGATCTGCTCGATGGCGACATGGACCATCCAGTTATCGCCGGGAGGGGCGGATACGGTAATTGCGCTGCCCGCTATCCGCGCGCCGGAATAGATTGGCCGTATGAAGCTGGCGAGGAGGCCAGTGCGGCCCTGTGCTTCGTGTACCGTGGCGACACCGCACTCGGCCAGCCCGTCGATCACATCACTGTCCGCGCGTTCGATGTTCTGCACCACAATGCCCGTCATAGTTTGAACCTGCTCGTCCGGTTTTCGTCCCATGCTTTCCTACACAGGAAAAATCTGCCGGGAAATCCGATCTATCAACCGGCTATAAGCTCATGCTAATAATATGTAATGGACATATGGAAGCTCAACCTCCGTCACCTGCGCGCGGTAATGGCTATCGCCCAACAGGGCAGCATTTCCGCAGCGGCGCGCGCTGTCAGCATTACCCAGCCTGCAATCACCCAGGGGCTGGCACGACTGGAGGAGCATCTGGGCGAGGCGTTGTTTGAGCGACGACCGGACGGGATGCGTCCCACGGAGGCTGGCGAGCTTGTAGTGTCGCGCGTTGCTGCTGCAATGGGTCATATCCGCTCGGTGCGGGTGACGATGGCGCAAATGCATGCTTTTGTCGCCCTGGCCCGCGAAGGAAGCTATGCTTCTGCTGCCCACAAGACAGGATTGTCGCAGCCTTCTCTGCATCGTGCTATCAGTGACCTCGCCATTGTCCTGCGCAGGCAGTTAGTGGAGCGGCATGGTAAGACCATTGGCCTGACGCAGCAGGGGCGCCTGGTGGCGCGGCGCTTTAGGCTCGCTGAAGCGGAGCTGCGCGCCTGCATGATAGAGCTGGGCACTCTGCGCGGCGGGAAGATGGGCAAGATTGTGATCGGGGCGATGCCTTTGTCGCGGGCGCGCCTTCTTCCAAGCACGTGCGCGTCGTTTGTGGCGCTGGATGATGGCGCAGTGATCGAGGTTGTCGAAGGGGCTTATGCCGACCTTATCGAGCCGCTGCGCGATGGCGAAATCGACTTCATGATTGGCGCCTTACGCAGCCCGTCGCCGGAAGCGCTTGAGCAGACCCCGCTTTTCCATGACCAGCCGATGGTATTTGCGAGAGCCGGCCACCCGCTGGCGAAGAGCCGGCCTGAACTTGCTCACCTTGCCGCCTATGACTGGGTAGTTCCGCCCCGCGCTGTCCCTCTGCGCGAAAGCTGGGAGCGCTGGTTCGCGAAAGCCGGGCTGGCACGGCCTCGGGTGCCGATCGAATGTGGTTCGGTCATCACCATTCGGGAGATATTGCGAGAAACGGATTTCCTGACCGTGCTGTCCCGCGATCAGGTTCGTGCCGAACTGGAGGCCGGGTGGCTCGTTCCTGTCATGCAGGTTCCCGCATGGTTTCATCGCACAATAGGCGTTACTATGCGGAGTGGATGGCGGCCTACGCCGGGACATCGCGCCTTTCTTGATCATCTCGTTCAGATAGCAAGTCAGTTATAATTCGAAATTACTTATATCATCCCCGCGCTTCCGATTGGCGCTTGAGGCGGGTTGGGATCATGATCCTTAGCCATGAAAGCGGATGTTTCCTTCCTGGGTTTCGGTGAGGCGGCCCTGGCTTTTGCGACCGCGCAAGGCTGGCGCAGTAGTGCGAGCGCCTATGACAGAAAATTTGATGATCCTACACAGGCTGACACCAAGCGTCAGGACTGCCTGCATGCGAGCGTGACACCAGCAGCCAGCGCGGCCGAGGCGGCCAAGGCGTGCGGTTTCATCCTCTCACTGGTGACGGCGGATCAGGCCCTTGCTGCGGCGGCATCTGTTGCGGGGGCATTGCATCCCGGCACACTCTATTGCGATGGCAACAGCGTCGCACCTCAAACCAAGCAGGCTGCCGCTGGTGTGATAGAGGCAGCGGGCGGCCACTATGTCGATATGGCGATCATGGCGCCAGTGTATCCGGCGCAGCTTTCCGTGCCGGTGTTACTGAGCGGGGCGCAGGCGCAGTCCGCAGCTAGGGCGCTCATCGCGCTGGGTTTCACCAATATCCGCATCATAGGCGATGATGTGGGCCGTGCCTCCACTATCAAGATGCTGCGCTCGGTGATGGTTAAAGGGATCGAAGCCCTTACGGCGGAATGTCTGCTCGCTTGCGAGAAGGCTGGCGTTGCCGATGAAGTGCTGTGCAGCTTCGGCAACTCCGTGGGGAGTGAGGACTGGGCAAACGGCGCGAATTACCGACTGGACCGGATGATCATGCATGGCCTGCGCCGCGCCGCCGAGATGGAAGAAGTGGCATTGACTCTGGAAGGACTGGGCGTCGCTCCGTTGATGACGCGTGGCACGGTGGAGCGGCAGCGCCAGATCGGCTCCCGGCATGTTCGCCCGCTGCCAGACACCCTCGCAGCGAAGCTGAAATGGCTCATTCCATGACCTTGGTGATCGATTGCCACGGCCACTACACGGTGCTGCCGAAAGAACATGATGCCTGGCGCGAGGCGCAAAAAGCGGCCTTCAGGGCTGGCACGCAGGCGCCGCCCTATCCCGATATTTCGGATGAGGAAATTCGCGAAACGATTGAAGCAAACCAGCTTCGCCTCATCAAGGAGCGCGGTGCGGATGTAACGATATTTTCGCCACGCGCATCGGCCATGGCACCCCATATAGGGGACGAAGCTATGGCGAAAGAATGGGCATTCCGCTGCAACACCCTGATTGCGCGCGTCGTGGAGCTATTCCCCGAAACCTTCGCGGGGGTGTGCATGCTGCCTCAATCACCCGCCGCCGGGATGAGCAACAGCATCGCCGAGCTGGAGCGGTGCGTGACGGAGCTGGGCTTCATCGGCTGCAACCTCAATCCCGATCCGGGTGGCGGGCATTTCACCCATCCGCCGCTCACCGATCGCACCTGGTATCCTTTTTACGAGAAAATGGTCGAGCTGGATGTCCCCGCGATGATCCATGTCTCGGGCAGTTGCAACCCGGCGATGCACGCAACCGGCGGCTATTATATCGCGGCGGACACCATTGCCTTCATGCAGTTGCTGGAAGGAGATCTGTTCACCGATTTCCCGACGCTGCGCTTCATCATCCCGCATGGTGGCGGCGCGGTGCCCTATCATTGGGGGCGCTATCGTGGGCTGGCGGACATGCTGAAAAAGCCTGCGCTTGACACGCATCTGATGAATAATATCTTCTTCGACACCTGCGTCTATCATCAGCCGGGTATCGATTTGCTGGCAGGCGTGATTGATACCAAGAACATATTGTTCGGCAGCGAGATGATCGGCGCGGTGCGGGGCATTGATCCGACAACCGGCCATTATTTCGATGATACCAAGAGGTATATCGACGCACTGGATATAAGCTCCGAGGAAAAGCACGCAATCTTCGAAGGCAATGCCCGGCGGGTGTTTCCGCGGCTGGATGCGCAATTGAAGGAAAGGGGCCTATGAGCACCTGGCTGACAAACGCCTGGTATATCGCGGCATGGGACGCAGAGGTTGACCGTGCCCCGCTGGCCCGCACGATATGCGGTGTGCCTATGCTGTTCTACCGCACGCTTGACCGCACGGTAATCGCGATGCGTGATGCCTGTCCTCATCGATTGCTGCCGCTCTCGCTCGGCATCCGCGAGGGTGATTCCATCCGTTGCAAATATCATGGGTTGAAGCTGGGACCGGACGGTCGCGCCGAGGAAATGCCGGTCCGCACCGATTCCGTAAATCCGACGATCTGCGTTGAAACCTATATCACGCATGAGCGGCACCGCTTCGTCTGGATTTGGGTCGGCGAGGGTGCCAAAGCCGATCCGGCGCTGATCCCGGACCTTTGGCCATGCTCTGCAATGGGCTGGACCTTCGATGGAGGATATTGCCGGATCGAGAGTGACTATCGCCTGATGATCGACAACCTGATGGACCTCACCCATGAAACCTATGTTCATGCCGGTTCCATCGGCCAGCCGGAAATCCTGGAAGCGCCCATAGAGACGCTGGTGGATAAGGAACGCGTGCTGGTGCACCGCTGGATGCCCAATATTGATGCGCCACCCTTCTGGCGCACGGCGCTCAAGCAGCATGGCCCCGTCGACCGCTGGCAGATCTGCCAGTTCCTGCTGCCTGCCGCTGTGATGATTGATGTAGGGGTGGCGCCGGTCAGCGCCGGGGCGACTCTAGACAGTCACGACCAGGGGGTGCGCGGCATGGTGATTGATTTCATGACTCCCGAGAGCGAGACAAGTCATCATTATTTCTGGGGCATGGCCCGCAACTTCGATACCGAGGACCCCGGCTTTACCGCACGGTTCAAGCATCAGCAGAGCACTGTGTTTGCCGAGGACAAAGTGGTGCTGGAAGCCCAGCAGCGGGCGATTATCGCAAACCCCGACCTGAAGCTCGCCGCCTATCGCATCGACGAGGGCGGTGTGCGGGCGCGCCAGCTCATCGCGCGCGCCATCAAGGCCGCACATTCCGCAGCGGAAATTTCCGCATGACACCCCCAATCATTATTCACGGAAAGTGAGAGCGTTATGACCATCATCTCAAACGGGACCGCTGCTACATCCCAGGGCGACAAATATATACGCCAGCTTATCAAACACTGGGGCCACAAGTTCGAAACTTCATACGAGGAGGGTGTCGGCACAGTGCCCTTCGCGCCCGACGCCATTGCGCGCCTGACCAGCGACGCCGCATCCTTGCGCATTGAATTGCAAACCCCGGACGCCGAAGGCGCCACCGCGCTCCGCGGCGTCATCGAGCGTCATGTTGATCGCTTTGCCTTTCGCGAGGCGCCCTTATCCTATGCCTGGGAGCCGCTGTTATGAACCGGCCGACTGATATTCACGCCTATATTGCCGAGTTTGACGACATACCCGGAACGCGGATCTACACCGCGGCGCGAGCCCGCAAGGGCTATTGGATCAACCAGTTCGCGATGAGCCTGATGAAACCGGAAAACCGTGCGCGTTTCAAGGAGGACGAAAAAGCCTATCTGGATGAGTGGAAGATCAGCGACAAAGGCAAAGCCGCGCTGCTCGCGCGCGATTATAACCGCCTGCTTGATCTGGGCGGCAATGTCTATTTCCTCTCCAAGCTGTTCTCGACAGACGGTCTGAGCTTTGCCGAGGCGGTTTCGACCATGACCGAATACAGCTTTCCCGAATATCGCGAGATGATGCTCAAAGGGGGCCGCTCGCCCGATGGGCAGCGTTCGATCAAGGCCAACCGTGCCGCAGCAGGCCTGTCGGGCCACAAGGGAGGACAATGATATGGCGCGGATTACCGCAGGCATTGCCTCGAGCCATGTGCCGCTGCTCGGTGTAGCGGTCGATCAGGGCAAGAGCGGGGACGACTATTTCCAGCCGATTTTCGCGGGCTACGACTGGACCAGGCAATGGGAGCAAGAACACCGGCCCGACGTGGTGATTCTTGTTTACAACGACCATGCCAGCTTTTTCGATATGAAACTGGTGCCGACTTTCGCGATCGGCTGTGGAGAGCGCTTCGGCATCTGTGACGAAGGCTGGGGGCCGCGCCCGGTGCCCGAAGTGGAGGGCCATCCCGATCTTGCATGGCATATCGCGCAGAGTTTGATCTTCGACGAGTTCGACATGACCATCGTCAACGAGATGGATGTTGACCATGGCCTGACGGTGCCTTTGAGCATGATGTTCGGCCAACCCGACCAGTGGCCGACGAAGGTCATCCCGCTCGCGGTCAACGTCGTAGTCTATCCTGTCCCCTCGGGTAACCGTTGCTGGGCGCTGGGTGAGGCGATAGCGCGCGCGGTCGAGAGCTTTCCCGACGATCTCAACGTGCAGATATGGGGCACTGGCGGGATGAGCCATCAGTTGCAGGGCGCACGGGCCGGATTGCTCAATTCCGAGTGGGACAACAAATTTCTCGACCTGCTGGAGGCGGATGATGACGATGTCCGCCATATCCCGCATATCGAATATCTGCGTGAAACCGGCAGCGAAGGAATCGAACTGGTAATGTGGCTGATTATGCGCGGCGCGCTGGGCAAAAAAGTGAAGTGCCTGCATCGCTTTTATCACATTCCGTGCAGCAATACGGCCGTTGGCCATATGGTGCTGGAGCCTGAGGCATGAGAATTGCTTTGGTGGGCGCTGGCGCCTTCGGCGAAAAGCATCTGGATGGTCTGAAGAATATAGAGGGCGTTGAAGTCACGTCGCTTGTCGGGCACCATATTGAACCGACGCAGGCGGTGGCGGCGCAATATGGCATCGGCCATGCCACAACGGACCTAGCCGAAACGTTGGCCCGCGATGATGTCGACGCCGTGATCCTGTGCACGCCGACCCAGATGCACGCCGCGCAGGCCATCGCCTGCATGGAGGCGGGCAAGCATGTCGAGATCGAGATTCCATTGGCGGATAGCTGGGCGGATGCGCAGGCGGTTCTTGCCAAACAGCAAGAGACAGGTCTTGTCTGTATGGTCGGTCATACCCGCCGTTTCAACCCGTCGCACCAGTGGCTGCACAAGCGCATCGAGGCGGGAGAATTCACCATCAGCCAGATGGATGTGCAGACCTATTTCTTCCGCCGCAGGAATATCAATGCCAAAGGCGAACCCCGCAGCTGGACCGACCATCTGCTGTGGCATCATGCGGCGCATACGGTGGATCTGTTCGCCTATCAGGCCGGCAAAATCATACAGGCCAATGCGGTCCAGGGACCGATCCATCCTGAGCTGGGCATCGCGATGGACATGTCGATCCAGCTCAAGAGCGAGCGCGACGCGATCTGCACCCTCAGCCTCTCGTTCAACAATAACGGGCCGTTGGGGACGTTCTTCCGGTATATCGGCGACACAGGCACCTATATTGCCCGCTACGACGATCTGGTGAATGGCAAGGAAGAGCCGGTTGACGTCAGCCAGGTTGATGTCAGTATGAACGGCATCGAATTGCAGGACCGGGAGTTTGTGGCTGCTATCCGCGAAGGCCGCGAGCCCAATTCGAGCGTGAGGCAGGTGCTGGATTGCTACAGGGTGCTGGGCAATCTGGAAACGCAACTGAAGGACTGAAATCGTGGTTTTGCCGCTTCGCAATCTCGGCTCCTTATCGTCCACCGCGATCGCGTTCGGCTGCATGAACCTTAGCCATGCCTATAATGTCGCGCCTCCCGAAGAGGAGGCCGTTGCCCTGCTCAATCATGCACTTGATGCAGGCATGACGATGTTCGATACGGCGGCGCTCTATGGCGGCGGCGGTAACGAGCGCCTGCTGGCCAAGGCGGTTATGCACCGGCGCAAGGAGTTCGTGCTGGCGAGCAAGTGCGTGCTGGATATGATTGACGGGAAGCGCGTGCTCGATGGCCGGCCGGAAACGATAACCGCTTCGCTGGAACGGTCGCTGCAACGCCTCGGCACGGACTATATCGATCTCTATTATCTGCACCGGCTGGACAGGAACGTGCCCATCGAGGAGTCCATGGGGGCGTTGGTACGGGCAAAGGAGGCCGGCAAAATCGGGCATATCGGTGTCTCTGAAATGTCTGCGGCAACCATCAGGTGCGCCCATGCCGTTCATCCACTGACTGCCGTACAGAGCGAATACAGCATCTGTGTGCGCAACCCGGAAGTGGCGGTGCTCGAGGCCTGCCGCGAGCTGGGGATTGGTTTTGTCGCCTTCTCTCCGCTGATGCGCGGCCTGCTGGCCGATGCTGTCCATAACGATGCTTATGCGCCGGGCGACATCCGCCACATGATGCCGCGTTTCACTGAGCCTAATCTCAGCACGAACCTGACAATAATCAGCGCTTATAACCGATTGGCGCGGGATCTTGATATTACGCCTTCCCAACTGGCGCTGGCCTGGGTGCTATCGCGTGGGGATCATATCGTCGCGCTGCCCGGCACACAGTCGCAACGGCATCTGGATGAAAATCTTGGCGCGGCTTCGATCATGCTGGATTCTGCCACATTGGCGAACATAGAGGGCCTGTTCGCGCCGGGCGCTCTTCTAGGCGATCGCTATCCGCCGCAAATGCAGGCGCAGATCGATACCGAGTTGCTGCCGGAGGAAGTAGCCCCTTAGCGCTCGTCAGTGAAGAGCGTAACCTGCCCGAGGAATGATCAGGTCCGTGTCATCAATAGTTTGCCCTCCAGCACAGTGAAGGCAAGGCGGCCCTCTACCAGATCGAGCGCGTCACGGCCGAACTGTTCGAACCGCCATCCTTCGAGAATGCATAGCCCCTCGCGCACGCCTGCCGCCAGCATCTCGACATCATCGGTGCGGGCGATGAGCCGCGCAGCAACATCGATCTCCTTGGCGCGAATCTTTAGCAGCAGCTTCAACAGGTCTGCCACCAGCGCGCCATCCTTGCCAAGACCGGGGCGTTTCGGGTCGCGCTCTGGCATTTCCTCGCTCGGCAGGGGCACGGCGGAGGCCAGGGCCTGCATCAATCGCGAACCTATATCATTTACTTTCCAGGAAGCGGAAAGGCCACGCACCTTGCCCAGATCCTCCTGAACACGCGGCGAATGAGAGGCGAGGTCCGCCAGCGTCTCGTCCTTCACAATGCGGCCGCGCGGAATATCCTTGGTGCGCGCTTCCGTCTCGCGCCAGGCGGCAAGCGCTTTCAATCGGCCAAGCACGTCTGGCTTGCGGCTGGAAATGCGCACGCGCTTCCATGCATCCTCCGGCCTGTTTTCATAATTGGCAGGGTCGCCGATCCGCTCCATCTCGTCATCGAGCCAGTCGCCACGCCCGGTTTTGCGCAGCTTTTCGAGCATCATCGGAAAAATCTGGACCAGATAGGTCACGTCTCCGATTGCATAGTCGATCTGCCGCTTGTCAAGGGGCCTGCGCGCCCAGTCGGTGAAGCGGGCGCCCTTGTCGAGTGTGATGCCCATCCAGGCATCGACGAGGTTGCCATAGCCGATCTGCTCGCCCAGCCCGAGCGCCATCGCTGCAATTTGCGTATCGAACAGCGGGTGCGGGGTCTTGCCGGTAAGATTGTAGATGATCTCCAGATCCTGCCCGCCCGCGTGAAAGACCTTCAGCACGTCCTCGTTATTGACCATCAGATCAAGCAGGGGGGTGAGGTCCAGCCCCGGCGCCTGGGGATCAATCGCGGCTGCCTCATGCTGATCAGCGATCTGGACGAGGCACAGTTCGGGCCAAAATGTGTTCTCGCGCATGAACTCGGTATCGATCGCGACCCAAGAGGAGCGGGAGAGGCGTTCGCACAGGGCGGCGAGGTCTTTGCTGTCGGTAATCAGCGGATGAATTTGCATATGGCCTTCGATCACATTATGGGCTGGCGCGCGGGTGCGCTGAGGTTCTTATACAAGAGTTGCAGCGCACATAGCCCGGTTACATCCATTTGTCATATTCAGAAACGAGCATCATGCACGCATATCGCACCCATACCTGCGCCGAGCCGCGCCTTACTCACGCCGGGGAGACGATCCGGGTGTCCGGCTGGGTCCACCGCAAGCGCGATCATGGCGATCTGGTGTTCATCGATCTGCGCGATCATTATGGCATGGTGCAGATCGTTACCGAGGTCGATGGCCCGGTGTTCAAGGTGATCGAGAGCCTGAAGCCCGAAAGCGTGGTGACGATTACCGGCAGGGTGGTTGCCCGCGCCAAGGAGGCGATCAACCCCAATCTCCCCACGGGCGAGGTCGAGATCAGGGCGGATGACGCCGTGCTGCTCTCCGCCGCCGCCGAACTGCCGCTGCCGGTGGCGGGCGAGCAGGACTATCCGGAGGATGTCCGCCTGCGCTATCGCTTCCTGGACCTCAGGCGTGAGACGCTGCACGGCAATATCGTCAAGCGCACGAAGATAATCTCCGATATGCGCCGACGGATGGAAGCCGCAGGCTTCACCGAATATTCGACACCGATCCTGACGGCCAGCTCGCCCGAAGGCGCGCGCGATTTTCTGGTGCCCAGCCGCATCCATGCCGGCAAGTTTTATGCACTCCCGCAGGCGCCGCAGCAATATAAGCAGCTTCTGATGGTCGCTGGTTTTGATCGCTATTTCCAGATCGCCCCCTGCTTCCGCGATGAGGACCCGCGCGCGGATCGTCTGCCCGGCGAGTTTTACCAGCTCGATCTCGAGATGAGCTTCGTCACGCAAGAAGATGTGTGGACCACGATGGAGCCGGTGATCGCGGAGGTGTTTGAAGCCTTCGCGGATGGCAAGCCAGTGACCCCTGCGGGCAGCTTTCCGCGCATCCCCCATGCCGAGGCCATGCTGAAATATGGCTCTGACAAGCCGGACCTGCGCAATCCGGTGCTGATCACGGACGTGACGGATCATTTCGCCGGTTCCGGTTTCGGCATCTTTGCGGGAATTGTCGAAGGAGGCGGGGTGATCCGCGCGATCCCGGCGCCGGGCGCAGGGGCGGGCAGCCGCAAGTTCTTCGACGACATGAATGTCTGGGCGCGCGGCGAGGGCTATTCGGGCCTTGGCTACATCAACATCAAGGAAGGCGAGCCGGGCGGCCCGATCGCCAAAAATCATGGGCCTGAAGCCACCGCAAAGCTGATCGCGGCGCTGGGCCTTGGCCCCAATGACGGCGTGTTCTTCGCGGCGGGCAAGGAGGCTCAGGCGGCGAAGCTCGCCGGCCTCGCGCGCATCCGCGTGGGTGAGCAGCTCGACCTCATCAACAAGGATCGGTTTGAACTGTGCTGGATCGTCGATTTCCCGTTCTATGAGTATGACGAGGACGAGAAGAAGCTCGATTTCGCGCACAACCCGTTCTCTATGCCACAGGGCGGGATGGAGGCGCTGGAGGGTGCCGATCCGCTGTCGATCAAGGCCTATCAGTATGACATGGTCTGTAATGGCTTCGAGATCGCCTCCGGTTCGATCCGCAACCAGCACCCCGATCTGATGGTCAAGGCGTTTGAACTGGTCGGCCTCTCCAAGGCGGATGTGGAGGAGCGGTTCGGCGGCCTCTATCGCGCGTTCCAATATGGCGCGCCGCCCCATGGCGGCATGGCGGCAGGCGTGGATCGCATCGTCATGCTGCTCTGCGGCGCGCAGAACCTGCGCGAGGTGACACTTTTTCCGATGAACCAGCGCGCTGAGGATCTGCTGATGAGCGCACCGTCTACGGCTGCGCTCAAGCAGTTGCGCGAGCTGCATATCCGGGTGGTGGAACCGCAGAAGGGATAAATCGTCTCCATTTGGGGCAGCGCAACAGGAAGGCACTGCTCGACAGGACGCGCCCGGCGCGGCTAGGCTCTGATGATGGCGATCTCACTCAGTGATTATGAACAGGGCAGCAATTTCGACGGCGATTATGACGCCGCGCTCGCTGATCTGCAACAGCGGCTGGATCATATCCAGGTCGCGCATATCGTGCATAAGCGGCGCAGCGTCGTGCTGTTCGAAGGCTGGGATGCGTCCGGCAAGGGCGGGATCATCAAGCGCCTGACGACTACCCTTGATCCGCGCTACTATCAGGTCTGGCCCATCGGCGCGCCCAATGAGGAGGAGCGCGACCATCATTTCCTCTGGCGTTTCTGGCGGCGCCTGCCCGCCGGGCGCAACATCGGCATCTTCGACCGGAGCTGGTATGGCCGCGTGCTGGTTGAGCGGGTAGAGGGTTTCTGTTCCGAACGTGAATGGAAGCGCGGCTATGACGAGATCAACGAGTTCGAGGCCCAGCAGATCGATAGCGGCACGAATATCGTCAAGCTGTTCGTCCATGTGACTCAGGAAGAACAGGACCAGCAACTCGCCGAGCGTCTGGACGACCCCTGGAAGCGGTGGAAAACCGGCGAGGAGGATTATCGCAACCGCGCGCGCCGGGCGGACTATCTCGATGCGATGCACGACATGTTCCGCCTCACCGATACGCGATGGGCGCCGTGGACGGTGATCGACGGCAACAACCGCAAGGCTGGGCGCATCGCCGCACTCACCGCCATCGCCGAAGCACTGGAAAAGCGTGTACCGATGACCATGGCTGATGCTGATCCGGCGGTCGTGGCGCTGGCGCAGGATGCTTTCGGATACAGAGTTAAGGCCCCCGAATAGCCAATTGCGCGGCCCGACTGGAAAATTCATCACGATTGTGCTATATAGTGGCTTCGACAAAAGGAATTAGGCCATGGTTGGCGGTTTGATCGCGTATCTGGATTCGATTAAGGCGCGTGATCCAGCGCCCCGCTCGCGCATGGAAATCCTGCTTTATCCCGGTGTATGGGCGGTGTTCTGGCACCGCATAGCCCACACGCTTTTCCGGGCACGGCTCTATTTTCTGGCCCGCGCGGTCAATCATCTCGCCCGTTTTCTGACGGGTAACGATATTCATCCTGGCGCGAAGATCGGTCGCAATCTGTTCATCGATCATGGCTTTACCGTGATTGGCGAAACCGCGGAGATCGGTGATAATGTTACGCTCTATCAGCATGTGACCCTGGGCGGCACAGACCCAGCGAATGGCATTGCCGGCAAGCGCCACCCTACTTTGATGGATGGTGTGATCGTCGGGTCCGGTGCCCAGGTGCTCGGGCCGATTGTTGTCGGCGCGCGGGCGCGGGTCGGGGCCAATGCCGTCGTTACCAAGGATGTGCCCGATGGCGCGACCATGGTGGGTATTCCCGCGCGGCAGATGCTGGTTGATGTATCGGCCTATCAGCGGGATTTCGTGCCTTATGGCACCCCGTGCAGCGAAGTGTTCGATCCCGCGACCCAAAAGCTCGAAATTCTGCAATGCGAGGTGGAGCGGCTGACGAAGCTGATTGCCGCCATAAAGCAGGAGCGGGAGTTGACGCGCGAAGGCGGCGCGCTGTTTACCGATCAGGATGAACCCAAGGAGCGCGGTCGCGCCTGATGGGCGAAGTTTCCCCGTTTCCGCAGCATCGGCAGCCGGGTCAGACTGGCTTCGAGCGGGAAGAGTTGTCGCGCATCATGGATCTCTATGGCCGGATGGTTTCTGCCGGGCACTGGCGTGATTACGCGATGAACTTCGACAAGGATGCCGCAATATTCTGCGCCTTTCGTCGCGCCGCTGAGCGCCCCGAATTTCGGATCGAGAAACGCCCGGCACTGCGGCATCGCCAAGGCATGTGGTCGCTGATCGGCGAGGCGGGCGCTGTGCTGAAACGCGGGCAGGAGCTGGCGGGTGTGCTTGCGCCTGTGGAGCGCAAGCTGGTTCGGCTCATCGAAAAATAGGCCAGTCCGCACTCTGTTTGCTGCAAGCCAGGCAGGCAAGCGCATGTCATAAAACATCCATGAAACTGTCATCTTACTGTAACAAAAACGTCATAGCGGCGTCATAGACGTTAACAGGGAGATAGTCATGCCGCTGCGCTCATCCATTCGCCTCGCTATGCTGCTGGGGTGTTCCATGCTACCGCTGGCAGCACAGGCGCAGACGCTGACCTCTGAGGAAGCGGCGACGATGCGGGCTGAAATGGCAGCATTGAAGGCGCAAATGGACGCGCTGCAAGCACGGCTCGCGCAGGCCGAGGCGGGAGCGGCGACAGCCTCTGCTAACGCGCAGGCGGCCACCACCATTGCGCAAAAGGCTAGCGAGGTGGCGCAAAAGGCGGGGGCAGCACCCACGATCAAGTTCAAGGGCGCGCCGGAAATCAGCGATGGGAAAGGCTGGTCTTTCAAGCCGCGCGGGCGCTTTCAGTGGGATGTTGCCAGCGTCAATGCGCCCAATGGCGTGAGCAATCCGGGGCTGGGCTTTTCCAACAAGCTGCGGCGGCTGTTCCTCGGGGTGCAAGGCACTATACCCGGAGGGTTCGGCTATCGTGCGGAGGCGGATTTCGCCAACAGCGCGGTTACGGTGACGGACGCGTATATCACCTATGATCGCGGACCGCTCAATATCACGCTGGGCCATCACAAGACTTATGGCTCGCTCGACGAGCTGACAAGCGATCTCGATACCAGCTTTATGGAACGTGCGGCCTTCGTGCAGGCATTTGGGTTTGAACGCCGACTAGGGCTGGGCTTTGGCTACGCCAAAGGCGATATAGTCGTGAATGCAGGCGTGTTTACGGACAACATCCGGGATCTTTCTGGCACAGGAACGGATGCCAACAACAGTTACAGCCTCGACAGCCGCGTCGTATGGATGCCCAAGCTGGACGCGGTGCAGCTCCACGTTGGCGGCTCGGTGCACTGGCGTGACATGAATAGTCTTTCCAGCACTACTGTTGCGTATCGCGCGCGTCCGGGCGCCGGCACTACCGATGTGCGCTTTATCTCTACGGGTAACAGACTTGTGACCAAGGAAGCCGGCGCGGGGCTGGAATTGGCGGCGATTTCCGGCCCGCTACATGCGACGGGCGAAGCCTATTGGTTCCGGCCCGAGCTGGCGGCCAGCGGCAAGGACGCGCATCTCTTCGGCGGCTATGGCGAAATCGGGTATATGCTAACCGGCGGCGACACGCGAGCATACAAGAAAGGGACTTTCGCTTCGGTCGTGCCGACAAAGCCGGTGGGCAAGGGCGGGATAGGCGCCATTCAGATTGTGGCGCGCTACGATTATCTTGACCTCAACGATCCCGCGCGCGGTATCACCGGCGGCACGCAAAGCGGCTATTATGCGGGGATCAACTGGTTCCCGGTCGAATATATCAAGTTCATGCTGAACTATGGGCATATCGATTACAGCAATGCGACCATCGCCAAAACCCCGAATGGCGACCGCAGCTATGGCGTCGATACCCTGGCGGCGCGGGCGCAACTGAGCTTTTGAGTGCGGGGAGGGGGCGGAGCTGTTCCGGCCTCCTCCCGAACGGCTTTTTCAATAAGCGGCTTCTGAATCCAGCGCATAACCGGCGGAGCGCACCGTGCGGATGATGTCCCGCAGCCCGCCGGCGTTGATCGCCTTGCGCAGGCGGCGGATATGCACGTCCACGGTGCGCAGCTCGATATCACTGTCATGGCCCCAAACGCTGTCCAGCAGCCGCTCGCGGGAGAACACCCAGCCGGGATGTTCGAGGAAATGCTTGAGCAAACGATACTCGGTCGGCCCCAGCGGGATCAACTCACCCGCGCGCCGCACCTTGTGGCCTACTGTGTCCATCTCGATATCGACAAAAGTCAGTGTTTCCCCCGCCAATGCCGGACGGACCCGGCGCAGCACTGCGCCGACCCGCGCCACCAGCTCGCGCGGTGAGAAGGGCTTGGTGACATAATCGTCGGCGCCGGTTTCCAGGCCGCGCACCCGGTCCTCCTCCTCACCGCGGGCGGTGAGCATGATGATCGGCACGTTGGCGGTGTTGGAATGGCGGCGCAGGCGGCGACACACCTCGATACCCGAGAGGCTTTCGACCATCCAGTCCAGCAGCACGATATCGGGCACGCGTTCCTGCGCCATAATAAGCGCTTCCTCGCCATCAGGCGTGTGCGAAACCTCGAAATCCTCCTTGCGGAAGTGCCATGTAACCAGCTCAGCTAGCGCGGCATCGTCCTCAACCAGCAGCATGTGGGCGCGGCTCATGGGATAAGCTCCATTCAGCTTTCGATTCTGATGTCTTTGTCGCGCTCCGGCAGATATTCGCCGGTCGCGGCGTAATAAACCATCTCCGCCACGTTGGTCGCGTGATCGCCTATCCGCTCGATATTCTTGGCAATGAACAGCAAATGCGCGCATTCCGAAATGGTCTTTGGATTTTCGACCATGTAGGTGACGAGTGTGCGGAAAATGCTGTTGTAGAAGCTGTCGACTACTGCATCGCGAGCGATGACGGCCTCAGCCAGCAGGGCATCCCGCGCGGAAAAGGCGTTCAAGGCATCGCCCACCATCTCGCTCGCCACTTGCGCCATCGAGGGCAGCAGCGAGATCGGCTCGATCGTGCGGTGATCGCCGATCTTGGGGATGCGCTTGGCGATATTCTTGGCATAATCGCCAATGCGCTCCACCACGCCGACGATCTTCAGCGCGGCGATCACTTCACGCAGATCATCCGCCAGCGGCGCGCGCAGGGCGATGATCTGCACCACCAGCCGCTCGACCTCGGCTTCCAGCGCGTCGATCCGCTCGTCTCCGAGCACCACGGCCTTGGCCTTCTTCACGTCTTGCTCGATGAGGGCGGTCATGGCCTCCTCGATCGCGGTTTCGACCCGTCCGCCCATCTCGGCGATCAGGCCGCGCAGGCGGTTTATGTCTTCGTCAAAGGCTTTGACAGTATGCTGTTCGGCCATAGTTCATTGCTCCAGCATGGAAATAGGGGTTAGCCATAGCGGCCCGTGATGTAATCCTTGGTGCGATCTTCGCGCGGATTGGTGAATATTTCGGATGTCGGGCCATATTCGACCAGATGCCCCAGATGAAAAAAGGCCGTGCGCTGAGAAACGCGGGCGGCCTGCTGCATATTGTGGGTGACGATGACGATGGCATAGCGCCCGCGCAGTTCGTGGATCAGCTCCTCGATCTTTGCGGTGGCAATAGGGTCCAGCGCGGAGCAAGGCTCGTCCATCAGGATCACTTCCGGCTCCACCGCGATGGCGCGGCCAATGCACAGGCGCTGTTGTTGCCCGCCGGAAAGGGCGGTGCCGCTATCCTTGAGGCGATCCTTCACCTCTTCCCACAGGCCCGCACGACGCAGCGAGGATTCGACAATCACATCGAGGTCCGCCTTGGCGCTCGCCAGCCCATGGATACGCGGGCCATAAGCGACATTGTCATAGATCGATTTCGGGAAAGGGTTCGGCTTTTGAAAGACCATACCGACACGGGCACGTAGCTGGACTACATCCATACCCGAGGAATAGATGTTTTCCCCGTCGAGGGTGATCTCGCCTTCCACCCGCGCATTGGCGACGGTGTCGTTCATGCGGTTCAAAGTGCGCAGGAAGGTCGATTTGCCGCAGCCTGACGGGCCGATGAAGGCGGTCACATTATCCGTATCGACATTAATCGAGACAGAGTCGATCGCCTGTTTATCGCCGTAAAAGACGTTGACGTTGCGGGCGCTCATCTTGGGAAGGGTGGATTGGGACATAAGCGCGTTACCAACGTCTTTCGAACTTGTTGCGTAAGTAGATGGCGATGCTGTTCATGCTGAGCAGGAAAAGCAGCAGAACGATGATCGCCGCGGAAGTTTTTTCGACAAAGCCTTTGCTGACCTCGTCGGACCACAGGAAAATCTGGACGGGCAGCACAGTGGCGGGGTCTGTGATGCCGCCGGGCGGGCTAGCGATAAACGCACGCATGCCGATCATCAGCAGCGGTGCCGTTTCACCCAGAGCGCGGGCCATACCGATGATCGTGCCGGTCATGATGCCCGGCAGGGCGAGGGGCAGCACATGATGGAATACCACCTGGATGGGTGATGCGCCGATGCCCAGCGCGGCATCACGGATGGATGGGGGCACCGCCTTGATCGCGTTGCGCCCCGCGATGACGATCACCGGCATCGTCATCAGTGCCAGCGTCATGCCGCCAACCAGCGCGGCAGAGCGCGGCAGGTGCATGACATTGAGGAATACAGCGAGGCCGAGTAATCCGAAAATGATCGAGGGCACGGCGGCGAGGTTGTTGATCGAGACTTCGATAATATCCGTCCAGCGGTTGCGAGGCGCATATTCCTCCAGATAGAGCGCGGCGAGCACACCCACCGGGAAGCTCAGCAAAAGGGTAGCCGCCATGGTGAGCAATGAGCCTTTGAATGCGCCCCAGATACCCACCTGGGTGGGGTCTGTTCCATCACTGGCGGTGAGAAAGTTCCAGTTGATGGCGCGCTGAACCACACCAGCCTTGTGCAGGCGGGCATAGGCCGCTTCGGCATCCGGCGAGGCGTCTGATTTGGCGGCAAGATCCAGCTCGGCTGATGCGGCCAAATGCAACGTCACACTTCTTTGCAGGACAGTGGGGTCTTTCTTCACCGCATCGCGCACGCTGAGCCACGCGCCGGGAGACAGCCAGGCGCCATCTTTGCCCAACGCCGACTGGGCGGCCTGATCGGTCAGTGCTGGCCAGTTGACGGTAGCGAGCGCAGCGTCTGCACCCTCACCCCGCAGGCTCGTCGGATCAAGGAAGATCGGAGCCTTGGGGAAATCGATGGGCACCGCGATTTCCGTGCGGGTGAACCCGGCGAGGCCGCCGCTCATCATCGCAATCAGCAGATAAGCGAGGAAACCCGCCGACATGACGACGGCGGCGAGGCCGATGCGGCGGAAGCGGCGCTCAGAGCCATAGCGCGCGGCAATCCGCTTCTGCATCTCAATGCTCTTCCAGTCGGTAGGCTGGCGGCGCAGTTCAGCGCTGGGGAAGGGCGCGTTCATTCATAGGCCTCCCGATAGCGCTTCACCACATGGAGCGCGACGATGTTGAGCAGCAGCGTCACGATGAACAGCACGAGGCCCAATGCAAATGCGGCGAGGGTCTTGGCGCTGTCAAACTCCTGATCCCCGGTCAGGAGCTGAACGATCTGTGTCGTCACTGTCGTCACACTGGCGAACGGATTGAGCGTGAGGTTGGCGGCCAGCCCTGCGGCCATCACCACGATCATCGTCTCGCCAATCGCGCGGCTGACCGCGAGCAATACGCCGCCCACCACGCCGGGCAATGCGGCGGGGATCAGCACCTGGCGGATAGTTTCGCTGGTGGTGGCGCCCATGGCGAGGCTGCCGTCGCGCATGGCCTGCGGCACGCTGGCGATACTGTCATCCGCCATAGAAGAAACGAACGGGATGATCATCACGCCCATGACCAGCCCGGCGGCGAGCGCACTCTCTGACGAGGCGTTATGGATGCCGATCCAGGCGGCGAAATCGCGCATATTGGGCGCGATGGTGAGCGCCGCGAAATAGCCGTAGACGACGGTAGGCACCCCTGCCAGCACCTCCAGCATCGGTTTCAACCATGCGCGAGCAGCGGGCTTGGCATATTGGGTGAGGTAGACCGCGCTCATCAGCCCAAGCGGAATGGCGACGGCCATGGCGATGATAGCGCCAATGAAGATCGTGCCCCAAAACAACGGCACCGCGCCAAAGGCATCCTCATTGCCATAGCCCATCGCCGCCGATTGAGGGGACCATTTCGTCCCGAACAGGAAATCAATCGGGTTGACCATCGCAAAGAAGCGCAGCGACTCCCACAATAGCGAGGCGACGATGCCCACCGTGGTGATGATGGCGATCAGGGAGGCGAGCAACAGGGCGAACATCACCACACGCTCGACCTTGGTGCGGGCGCGGAAATCAGGTCGGATGCGGGTAAAGGCATAGGCGCCGCCCGCCAGAGCCAGCAGCAGCGCCACCAACGCGCCGCCATAGGAATAGAAACGGTTGGCGTCTCTATAGGGTTCGATCAGGGCGTTGGCTCGGGGATCGAACGCTGACGATGCTTTGCCCAGCGCCACATTGCGGGCCTCGCCCAATATCGCGGAGCGGCTCATGGCATCTGTCGGCAGGGCAGTGGCGGCGGGATCATGCAATACCCGGTCCGTTACCAGACCGGGCATGACATTCGACCACAAGGCAAGGAACAGCAACGGAGGCGCCAGCACCCACAGCGCCGCATACCAGCCGTGATAGGAAGGCAGCGAATGGAGTGCGGGCCTGACACTGGCGCTCGATGCGGCAGCACGATGCGGCTCATGCGTGAAGGCAGGAACCAGCCGCGCGGCTTTGGTCCGCGCGCTGATCCAGGCAATCAGCCCAAGCCCCAAAATGAGCGTAACAATCGCAACCCCGTTCACCGCGCCCCCAATCCTTTCAGCCTGCGAAACCGGCTCCTTATTATTTCAGGCCGCTGCCGTCCATCACCGTTAGCGTCTTGGTGTTTTCGGCGCTTTTTGCGCGGACCTCATCGGTCGATGCCACCATGCCGCGCTTGGCAAGGTAACCACCCGGCTCCCACGCCTTCGCGAATTCGGCGACATATTGCTGAAGGCCTGGAATGGCCTGGATGTGCGCTTTCTTCACATAAATATACAGCGGGCGGGCGCCGGGATATTTGCCGCTCGCCACATTTTCGTAGCTCGCTTCCACGCCATTCAGCGGCACGTCTTTCAGCGCCCCCTTGTTCTCTTCCAGATAGCTGTAACCGAACACGCCGAGGCTGTTGGGGTTTGCAGTGAGCTTCTGGACGATCAGATTGTCGTTCTCGCCCGAGTCGACATACTTCCCGTCCTCGCGGATGCGGGTGCAGGCGGCCTTGTAAGCCTTTTCGTCCTTGTCCTTAAGCTCCTTCATCGCCGGATCGCTCTGGCATCCCTTTTCGAGGATCAGTTCCGAGAGCGAATCACGCGTGCCGGAGGTGGACGGCGGGCCAAATACCGAAATTGTAACCTTGGGCAGGCTGGGGTCGATGTCGGCCCAGGTCTGCGCCTTGTTTTCGCCCTTGCCGAACGGATTGGCTGCCAGCGCCTTGTAGATCAGCTCGGGCGTCAGTTTGAAGCCGGGGCCTTTGATCGATTCGGCGAAGGCAAGCCCATCGACACCGATCTGGACTTCGACGATTTCTTTGACGCCATTGGCCTGACAGCTCTCGAACTCGCTCTTCTTCATTCTGCGCGAGGCGTTCTCTATGTCAGGATGCTGCGCGCCCACGCCGGCGCAAAACAGCTTCATCCCCGCGCCGGTGCCGGTCGATTCGATGATCGGCGATTTCATGCCGGCATTGTTCTGCACGAACTGCTCGGCGACCGCAGTGGCGAAGGGATAGACGGTCGATGAGCCAACCGCGCGGATCTGATCGCGCGTGCCGCTGGCGCCGCCGCTCGCCGCCTGATCCTGACATGCCGTGAGCATGGTGGCGCAGGCGAGGGCTGAAATGGCATGGATTGCTTTATGGTTCATGGTGAAACTCCTTCTTCAGCCGACCGGCGCCGTCCGATTCTATCCGGCCCTAGCGGCGTGTGAAGCATCCATTGTGACGGTTAGATGACAGTTTTATGACACGGCAGCCGATGCGGCTCCGGCATCTTCCTCATCTCCGTCGCTGGTACGCTCCGCCTGTGGCAATAGCACGCAAACCATGGTCCCTTTACCTATCGTGCTCATGATGTCGAGCCTGCCCCGATGGCGTTCGACAATATGTTTCACGATGGCGAGGCCGAGGCCTGTTCCGCCGAGTGCGCGGCTGCGGCCCGAATCGACCCGGTAGAAGCGTTCGGTCAGGCGCGGCAGATGATCGGGCGGTATACCTTCACCCTCGTCGCTCACCTCAAGCCGCACCATACCGGATTCGAGTGCGCGGACATGCACGATAATGGGGGTGCCGGGCCGGCCATATTTGGCGCTGTTGCTGACAAGATTGTGCAGAAGCTGGCCGATCTGGAGGCGGTCCCCCTGCACTGGCGGGATATCGTCCCCCATCTCGGCGATGATGTCCGCTCCGCGCTGGCCCAGATTCTGGCGCGATACCGCAAGAACCTCTGCCACAAGCTCTGGCATGACGATCATTTCGGTTGGCAGGCGATGCTTGTCCGCCTCGATGCGCGAGAGGGACATCAGGTCATCGACCAACTGACGCATCCGCCGCGCCTCGTTTTCGAGGATCGAGAGAAAACGACCGCGCGTCTGCGGATCGCCGCCGGCATGGGGATCTTGCAGGGTTTCGACGAATCCGAGGATCGCGGCCAGCGGCGTGCGCAGTTCATGACTCGCATTGGCGACGAAATCGCCGCGCGCCCGCTCCGCCGCATGCGTGTCCGTTTCGTCGTCCAGATAGACAAACAACCGTTGCTGCCCGCTGGCAGGCTCCAGCGGGATGATGCGCATCGCCCAGCGCTGGGCGCGGGTGCCAAGGCCCACAATATCGATACGGACCGGCGCATCCATCAGCTCGGTGCTGGTAAGCCGTTCCGCTGCGGCGGGATGGCGGATCGCAATCCGCACATCCTCGCCGAGGATATGCTGGCCGAGCAGCTTGAGCGCGGGTGCGTTGGCGGTCATCACCTTGCCGTTCTCGATGACGAGGACAGGGGCATCCAGCCCTTCGATGATTCGTCGTGTGGCGGGCAGATTAAGAAAATCGGTCTGCTCCGCTCCTGAGCCGGGCTGAGAGCTTGGGGCGGAGGGACGATCTTCGTCCTGATGCAGCATCATGAAGGTCAGCACCAGCGCGCTGGACACCAGTATGGCGATGACATCCGCCCCGGCACCGACCATCATCACCGCAACGACAGCGACTGCAATCACCGTCAACGCGGTGGCAAGGTGCATGGCCTTATTCTGAATCATCATGTGCACTCTGGATTATTCTCACAAATATTGCGATGGAATGATGACAGTTTTTGAGATTGGCGAGTGGAAACACACATGGAGGACCGAAACCTGGAGAACGCGGATGCACGCCAAGCCGTTGATCGGGATGCGGGCGGAAGCGCGGCGGAGCATGGCGTTGGCAGGCGCCGGCTGTTACTGGGCGGCGGGCTGGCAGCGGCCTCCGCAGTAATTTCCATCCGCCCCGCGCTGGCGCAGACGGCGGCGTCTGTCCTGCATTGCCAGATCCCGGTGCCCGATCCATCACGATCAGGCCAGGCAATCGCGGTGGATGGCTCGCTGGTCCCGGCGGGCACCAAGGGGGCGTTTCCCGCCAGTGGCCGGCCGTTCACGGGGGAAGAAGTGAAGGCGGCATTGCGTGGCCGGACCTTGCCCGGCACCAGCTATGAGCAGAGCAGTGCCTACCTCAACTATATCCGCCGCCTGCAAAGCGGGACGAGCGGTTTCACCTGCTACGCTTCGTTGCAGATGCCGCGCTGAGCCTGATGGCGGCGGGGCAAGCGCGGGCCTATTGCCGGTGTGAAAGCGGGCACATGGTCTGGCGGGCACTGGACGGGCTGACGCTGGTCTTTCATCGTCCCTCCGGCCTTACGCATATGCTCGCCTCGCCCCTGCCTGAGATCATGGCGGCGCTGGACGACGCGACCTTGACGGCGCCTGCCCTGCTGGAGCGCCTCTCAGCGCGCTTTGACCTCGGCGATGAGGGGGATAGGCTGGCTGCACTGGAGGCGCATCTGGAGGAGTTGGCGGCGCTGGGTTTGATCAGGAGTATGCCGTGCGCCACGCCCTGACACTCGCCATTGGCCCAGCGCGCTTGCGCATCGGTTCGGCATGGGAACAGCCAGTTGCGCAACTCCGCGCGCTCTATGCCGCCTATCCGCAGGATGATGCAGCGGTGGCGGATTTTACCGTGCGGCTGGAGCCTGCCGGGCCATTGCGGCGCTGGTGGCGGCCCTCGGTGCGGATCGCGGGCGACCATATGCTGCCGGACGCCGCGCCGATGGCCTTGCGGCACGGCCTGCTCGCCGCCGAAATGGGCATGAACCTGCAAATGGCGCTGGGCTGGCGGCGACACCTGTTGATTCATGCGAGCAGCGTTGAGAAGGATGGCCGCGCGATTGTCATGACCGGCGACTCCGGCTCCGGCAAATCTACGCTCGCGGCGCTGCTGGGAGAGCGCGGCTGGCGCTTCATGGGCGATGAGTTTGCATTGCTCGATCTGGCGGACGGGCGCGTGCATCCGTTCCCCCGTCTGGTGTCGCTGAAGAACGCGGCGATTGCGGCTATGCGCACCGAGGTGAACGACGCCGCCCGCTTTGGCCCGATGATGCGCGATACGCCGAAGGGGGATATCATCCACCTCATCCCGCCGCTGGAGGCGATTGCGCGGATGTGCGAACCCGCCCGGCCGGCGCTGCTACTCTTTCCACGCTATGGATACGCGCAGGATCTGCGGCCGGTGGGGCAGGGCGAGGCGTTCATGCGGCTCACTCAGGCCTCCACCAACTATGTCGCACTGGGCGAGGCGGGGTTTGACGCGCTGCACCGCTTCGTGAGCGATGTTCCGGCGATGGCAGTCGATTATGAGAGCAGTGCGCAGGCGCTGGAGCTTGTCGACGCGCTGTGGAGCGAGATTGCATGAGCGCGGCAGCGCTGGTTAGCCTGATGCGCGCGCCGGATCGCGCCCCAGCATTGCGTGCGGATCAGTGGAACGGTTTAATCTCTGCCGCGCGGGCGGAACGGTTGCTCGGCACGCTGGCGGTGCTTTTGGAGGATATCGCGGTGCCCGACACTGTGCGCGCGATCCTGTCAGAAGCGCGCCTCGATGCAGAGCGGGAGCAACGCATCGCCCTGTGGGAGGCGAACCGCGCGGCTGAGGCCCTCGCGCCACTGGGGCTGGCGTCGATCCTGCTCAAAGGCGCGGCCTATGCGGCGGCTAGTCTCCGTGCGTCGGATGGGCGGATGGTGGGCGATCTCGATATTCTCGTGCCACGCGACCGGCTGGAGGAGGCGGAGGCCGCGCTGCGCGACGCCGGGTGGGAATGGGTGAAGCCCGATCCTTATGACGACGCCTATTACCGGCAATGGATGCACGAGCTGCCGCCGCTGATCCACCGCGAGCGGGACCGGATGATCGATGTGCACCACACGATCCTGCCACTCACCGCGCGGCCCCGCCCAGATGCGTCAGCCCTGATCGCGCAGAGTGTGGATGTCGGAGGCGGGCTGAGGGTGCTGTCGCCAGAGGACAGGGTGGTTCATGCCGTCGCGCATATGCTCGCCGATGGAGATTTGTCGGGTGGTTTGAGAAATCTGTGGGATATTAGATGCTTGATTGCAGAAGTTGAAGATAAAGATAAATTAGACCGGCGGGCCGCACACCACGGCCTTACAAAACACCTCGCCCGCGTGTGGCGGCTGGTTGATCATGTTTACGGGCAAGGCAAGACTGGGCTGCACCTAACCGATCGCTTATTCCTGCGCCGCCTGCTTACCCGCGATGGCTGGGGGCGAGACAGCCGCAAAGGACTTGGCCTCGCCTTCTATATCCGCTCCCACCTGCTGCGGATGCCGCCGCTGATGCTGATCCGCCACCTGTTCACCAAATGGCGCAAGGGGCATCGGCCGGTTTGATCCGAAACGCGCCGCCTTGCGGCGTTTCGGATGTGCGGCACCAGCCCGCTCCCCCTCCCAACCTCCCATAGGATACCCTGTCGGGGTGGCTGGGAGGGGGAGCGGGCTGGTGCCGAAACTAAGCTCCCCATCCCTCAAGCAGCGCCACGAGATCTTCGAACCGATGCAAAATCGCGTCCGCGCCCAGCTCTGCACTGGCATCTGTAAAGCCAAAGCTCACGGCGATGCTCGCCAGCCCCGCATTTTTCGCGCCGTCGATGTCGTTCGACGTATCGCCCAGAAACACACAGCGTCCGCCGCCCGCGCGCCGCACCATTTCGTGCAACGGCTCCGGGTGCGGCTTGGCCTTGCCGACGGTATCGCCTCCGATGATCGCATCGAAATGCGGCTCCAGCTCCAGATCCCGCAACAACGGCAATGTAAACCGCTCGAACTTGTTGGTGCAGATGGCGAGCCTTACTCCCCGCCCGCGCAACTCCGCCATCGCCTCCGCTGCGCCGGGGTAAAGCAGGGTGTGGTCGGTCAGATGCTCCTGATACCACGCCATCAGCACCGGGGTGAGGCTATCCAGCAACTCCGGCGTATAATCGCCCGAGGCTTTGAGTGCCCGCTCCAGCATCACCCGCGTGCCCTTGCCCACAAACTGCTTGATCTCGTCCACCTCATGCGGCGGCAGGCCCACCGTGCCGAGCGTGTGGTTGACTGCGGCGGCAAGATCAAGGCTGCTGTCGACCAGCGTGCCATCGAGGTCAAAGCCAACAATGTCGAAAGGAATTTGTGCCATCAGCGCGCCCTTGCCTTCTGCACTGTGGCATTGGCAAGTCAAACATGGCAGAGGAACGGTACATGTGTGTTGTTTTGCATGAGGTCAGGTGACGGGTGTGAGCGAATATTCGGAAACGAGGCCGCTGGCGGTCATCATATTGGCCGCCGGGCAGGGCACGCGGATGAAATCAGGCCTGCACAAGGTGCTGCACACCATCGCCGGGCGGCCGATGCTGCTGCATCTGCTCGCCACGGTCGAGGCGCTGGGGGTGGAACGCAAGGTCATCGTCGTCGGCGCGGGGCGCGATCAGGTCGAGGCGGCTGTTGGGGGCCATGGCGTCGATATTGTCGTGCAGGCGCCGCAGCTTGGCACAGGCCATGCGGTCGCTCAGGCGCATGATGCACTCGAAGGCTTTGCGGGGGATGTGCTGATCCTCTACGGCGACGTGCCGCTGGTGCGCGCCGAGACGATGCGCGCGATGATCGAGCGGCTGAACATGGGCGATGCGCCGCGCAGCGTGGTGCTGGGTTTTCGGCCCGATGATGCGGCCGCTTATGGCCGAATCATTGCTGATGCGCAGGGACTGATCGGCAAGATGGTGGAGTATAAGGACGCTTGCGCAGAGGAGCGCGCGGTAACTTTGTGCAACAGCGGGCTGATGGCTGTGCGGGCGACCGATCTGTTCATCCTGCTCGACCAGATCGGCAACGACAACGCCGCCGGGGAATATTATCTGCCCGATATCGTCATGCTGCCCGGCAGCCAGAGCGCGGTGATCGAGACGGAGGCGGACGAGGTTGCGGGCGTCAACAGCCGGGTCGAGCTGGCGAGCGTCGAGGCGCGCTGGCAGGCGCGGCGGCGCGATGAGGCGATGCGCGAGGGCGCGACGCTGATTGCGCCCGAAACCGTGTTCTTTGCGCACGATACAGTGCTGGGGCGCGATGTGGTAGTCGAGCCCCATGTGGTGTTCGGGCCGGGGGTGGTGATTGCGGACGATGTGACGATCCACAGCTTCTCGCATCTTGAGGGCGCGGTTGTGCATTCGGGTGCGCAGATTGGCCCCTATGCGCGGCTGCGGCCCGGTGCGGATATCGGCAAAAAGGCGCGGGTCGGCAATTTTGTCGAGATCAAGCAGGCGAGCCTGGGCGAGGGTGCCAAGGCCAATCATTTGTCCTATATTGGCGATGCGTCTGTCGGCGCGGGGGCGAACATCGGCGCGGGCACTATCACCTGCAACTATGATGGATTTTTGAAATATAAAACGGAAATCGGCGCGGGCGCTTTCATCGGCTCCAACAGCGCTTTGGTGGCACCGGTCAAGATAGGCGATGGCGCGATTGTCGGCGCGGGAAGCGTTGTAACTCAAGAGGTTAGCGCGGATGCCCTCGCCCTCACGCGTGCGATCCAACAGGAAAAGCCGGGCTGGGCCAAGCGGTTTCGCGACATCATGTCCACGAAGAAAAAGGCATCGAAATAATGTGCGGCATCATTGGAATAGTAGGGCGGGAAGATGTCGCGGAGCGGCTGCTCGAAGGCTTGAAGCGCCTCGAATATAGGGGCTATGACAGCGCGGGCATCGCCACCGTTTTTGACGGCGCGATCGAGCGGCGGCGGGCCGAGGGCAAGCTTGGCAACCTCGCGAAGGAGCTGCGCGATGAAACGTTGCCCGGCACCATCGGCATCGCCCACACCCGCTGGGCCACGCATGGCGCACCGACCACCGCCAACGCCCACCCGCACGCCACGCGCGAGGTGGCGCTGGTCCACAACGGCATCATCGAGAATTTCAAACAGTTGCGCGAGGAACTGATCGCGCGCGGTCGCCATTTTGATAGCCAGACCGATACCGAGGTCGTCGCGCATCTGGTGAGTGAGAGGATAGAGCACGGCGCATCACCGGAGGAGGCGGTGAAGGCGGTGCTGCCCCGCCTGCATGGCGCCTTTGCGCTCGCCATCCTGTTTCGTGCGCATCCCGATCTCCTGATTGGCGCCCGGCTCGGCTCGCCGCTGGTGGTGGGTTATGGAGACGGAGAAACCTATCTCGGTTCAGATGCCCTGGCGTTGGCGCCGCTGACTCAGCGGATCGCCTATCTGGAGGAGGGCGACTGGGTCGTCATAACCCGTGAAGGCGCCAGGATATATGACCGCGACAACAATCCTGTCGACCGCCCGGTAACAATTTCCGGCGTCTCCGGTGCGATGATCGACAAGGGCAACCATCGGCATTTCATGGCGAAGGAGATTTACGAACAGCCCGTCGTCGTCGCGCAGACGTTGCGCTCATACCTGAGGCGGATGGAAAATCAGGTGTCGCTGCCGGATATGGAGTTTGATCCTGGTTCCGTAAAGCGTGTGACAATTGTTGCTTGTGGCACCAGCTTTTACGCAGGCATGGTCGCGAAATACTGGTTCGAGAAATTTGCGCGTATCCCGGTGGACATCGATGTAGCGAGCGAGTTTCGCTATCGTGACCCGGTGCTGGAGGAGGGTGGCCTTGCCCTGTTTATCAGCCAGTCGGGCGAGACGGCGGATACTCTTGCCGCGCTGCGCCATGCCCGTGCGCAGGGGCAGATCATCGCAGTTGTCGTCAATGTGCCGACCAGCAGTATGGCGCGCGAGGCGGACCTCCTGCTGCCTACCCATGCCGGGCCGGAGATTGGCGTTGCCTCTACCAAGGCCTTCACGTGCCAACTAGCTGTGCTGGCCGCGCTCGCTGCCAATCTGGCGCGGGCCAATGGCAGGCTCAGCGCGGCAGAAGAGGCGGAAATCGTCTGGCATCTGTCCGAAGCGCCCGCCGCGATGAACGAGGCGCTTTCCCATGATGCCGAGATTGAGGCGATGGCGCATCTGATCGCGCCTGCGCGGGATGTGCTGTATATGGGGCGGGGGCCGGATTATCCGATGGCGCTTGAAGGGGCGCTCAAGCTCAAGGAAATCAGTTATATCCACGCCGAAGGCTATGCAGCCGGCGAGATGAAGCATGGCCCTATCGCCCTGATAGACGATGCCGTGCCTGTCATCGTTATCGCGCCATCGGGACCATTGTTCGAGAAAACTGTCTCCAACATGCAGGAAGTGCAGGCGCGCGGCGGCAAGGTAGTGCTGATTTCGGACGCCGAAGGGATCGCGCAGGCAGGCGAAGGCTGCATGGCGAGCATCGAGATGCCCAAGGTGCATCCCCTGATTGCCCCTCTGGTCTATGCTGTGCCGGTACAGTTGCTGGCCTATCATGTCGCGGTGGCTAAGGGCACGGATGTCGATCAGCCACGCAATCTCGCCAAGTCCGTCACGGTAGAGTAACCGCGCTATATCCCCCTTGCGCTGACGTGAGGCGATCCTATGTGCGTTACAAGATTCGCAGGACCAAGGGGCATGATATGACGACCAGCAGACACACGCGCATGTTGATCCTTGGTTCCGGGCCGGCAGGTCTGTCAGCCGCGATCTATGGTGCGCGCGCTGGGTTGAAGCCGTTGGTCGTGCAAGGCATGCAGCCGGGCGGTCAGCTTACGATCACCACCGATGTCGAGAACTATCCCGGTTTCCGCGACGTGATCCAGGGGCCTTGGCTGATGCAGGAGATGCAGGCGCAGGCGGAGCATGTGGGTGCGGAAATGCACTGGGACCAGATCGTCGATGTCGATCTGTCGCGGCGCCCGTTTCGCCTCACTGGCGACGGCGGTGATGTCTATACGGCCGATAGCCTCATCATCAGCACCGGCGCGCAGGCGCAATGGCTGGGTATCGAGGGTGAGCAAGCGCTTTCGGGTAAGGGTGTTTCCGCCTGCGCCACCTGCGACGGCTTCTTCTATCGCCGCAAGAAAGTGGTGGTGATCGGCGGCGGCAACACAGCGGTTGAGGAAGCGCTTTATCTCACCAACCATAGCCAGGACGTGACGCTGATTCATCGGCGAGACAGCTTGCGGGCGGAAAAGATCTTGCAAGAGCGGCTGTTCGCGCATCCGCATATCAAGGTGCTATGGAACAAGCGGGCCGACCGTTTTGTCGGAGGCGGCAGCCCTGAGGGGCTGGTGGGCGTTAATCTTGTCGATACTATAACTGGCGAGGCATCGTATGAGCCAACGGAAGGCGCGTTCGTCGCGATCGGCCACAAGCCCTCGACCGAGCTGTTTGCGGGCAAGCTCCCTCTTGATAACGGCTATCTGGTAGTGGAAAAGGGCGGATCAAAAACCGCGATTCCCGGTGTGTTTGCAGCAGGCGACGTGGCGGATCAGGTTTATCGCCAGGCGGTGACAGCGGCGGGCATGGGCTGCATGGCCGCGCTGGATGCCGAGCGCTTCCTTGCCGAGACGGATTTCGAGGCGGCGCAGGCGGCGGAATAATCCCCGCGATTAACGCCTCGTGGCGAGCTTGCTTTCCACGAAGGCAGTGAGGGCACCAAACGTCTCGAAGGTGTCGCCATCCACATCGTCATCTTCTATGACAATGCCGAATCGATCCTCAATCTCGGTCAGAAGGGTGGCTACGGCCATCGAGTCCAGTTCCGGAATCGCACCGAACAGAGGCGTATCTGCCGAAAGCGCGCTGGCCGTGGCGCCCTTCAACGCCAGAACATCCCGCAATGTATCACGCAGGCGCACCTCTACTGACGGAGGAGCCACATTCTTTTCATGAGATTTATCACGCATGTGCGCGCCTCTATCGTCAAGTAGGGCGGCGGACAAGCTGGGAAATGCGGGTTCTAAGAGCGGGGAGCCACTGGCCTGCCCTGCGCGGATCAAAGCAATCGAGCCGCAGCATCGGGCGTTCGCGCTCCATCCAATCCCGCTTGTAAGCGTTGCCGCCGGTGCCATAATCGATGCGGGAGACTTTCTCGACATCGATCATGTGGGCGAACATGTGATGACTGAGTAGGGTGCCTGGGGAGTGGGAATCTTCGGTGTTATCATGCGCGATCTTGTGGATGCAGGCGGTGTCGCCCTCGATCGTCCAGAGCTGGGCGGCGACACCGTGCCCGTCATGGCGCGCGATACCGAGGCGCAGGTATCCGCGCGCGCCCGCCTCCTCCGCTACGGCACGGACCATAGCGGGATACGGCTCGGCGTTTTTCCAGCTCGCGGCATAGACGGCGCAATATTCCTGCCACAGTGGATCGTTCAGATTCCTATGAATGTCGTAGGCATAGCGGCCTGAACGTTGTTTCCGTCGGACAGAGGCGCGTAATGCGCCTGGTCGCGTTCGCCAATAGGCCTCGAAATCTTGGCTTTCCAGATCAACAATATAATTGCCGCCCTGATCGGTCAGCAGTGCGATCCACCCCGCGCAGGCGAAGGCGCGGCGCAGCAATTCGGGCATAGCATCGCCTTCATTGTCGATCAGCGGATAGAGGCTGATTCGCCCCGCACTCCCGCGCAGGCCCGCCGCGATCTGAAGCACCAGCGCGTCGCGCACGGCCGCGTCCTCCACGCCCTCGAACACCGGCGCGTAGGAGAAGCTGTAATAGTTGGCGAGCGCGCTCAAACGGCCATCCTCGGCATCCCGCACCAGCGGTAGCACGGCGGATGCATCGCCGATCCGCGCCTGCGGGGTCAGCACTTCGCGTCCTGCAAAGCAATGCCGTGCCAGCATATCGAACCACGCACGCCGGTGAAAACCCCACGCGGCGCCAGTCGCGGCCCTACCATCCAGCTCCGCGGCGCTATCGTCTTTCCGTGGCGGGGAAATGTCTCTATCCCGGTTCATGATGCGCCTGAATAGCGTATAGTCGTGCAAATGGGGTTAAGTGATTTGCCAGTGAAGCCAATAGACCATTTGCCGATAGCGGGCGCGGCTGTGGCCGGAGGCGAAGCGCAGGCAATAGCGGGCAAGGCCGGGGCGCTGAGCTATGCCGCGCTCGAAGAGGCAGTGGGCCGCATGGCGGGCTGGCTGGCTTCGCATGGCTTCGCGCCGGGCGCGCGGATGGCGAGCTGGGTAAGCAAAGGTCGACTCGCCTGCATCATGCCATTGGCTGCGCCGCGCGCCGGGCTGATCCATGTGCCGATCAACCCGCTGTTGAAGCACGCGCAGGTGGCGCATATCCTTGCCGATAGCGGCGCGAGCTTGATAATCGGGACGGCGGCGCGGCTCGGCTCCCTGGAGCCAGGCGACGTGCCGGAGGCATGCCTCACAAGGGTCGAGGATGCGGCGCTGGCTGAGGCGCAGCACTGCACCGCCATGCCGCCATCGGATGCTGAGCAGCATGCGCTCGCTGCCATCCTTTACACTTCCGGCTCCACCGGCAGACCCAAGGGCGTGATGCTGAGCCATGCGAATCTGTGGCTGGGCGCGGTATCTGTGGCGGAGTATCTGTGCTTCAGCCCGCAGGACCGTGTGCTCGGGGTGCTGCCGTTCAGCTTTGATTATGGCCAGAACCAGATGCTCTCTACATGGGCAGCGGGGGGCACGGTGGTGCCGCTCGATTACCTCACCGCGCGCGATGTGGTGAAGGCGGTAGAACGGGAGGGCATCACCACGCTCGCCGGTGTGCCGCCGCTCTGGGTGCAGCTTGTGGAGGCAGAGTGGCCACCCGAGACGGCGGCGCGGATGCGGCGCATCACCAATAGCGGCGGTGCGCTGACCAAGGCGCTGATCGGACGGTTGGCTGCGCTGTTCCCCAATGCAGACATCTATCCCATGTATGGCCTGACGGAGGCGTTTCGCTCCACTTATCTGCCGCCGGAGCTGGTCGCCACCCACCCCGAAAGCATGGGCCGCGCGATCCCCCATGCGGAGATTCTCGTCTGTCGCCCTGACGGCAGCCTGACAGCGGATGACGAGCCGGGCGAGCTGGTGCATTGCGGGCCGCTGGTGGCGCAAGGCTATTGGAACGACCCGGTGCGCACCGCTGAGCGGTTTCGCCCCGCGCCGCCCTGCTCCAGCTATGACGGGCTGGCGGTGTGGTCTGGCGATACTGTGCGGCGGGATGAGGAAGGCTTGCTCACTTTCGTGGGGCGGGAGGACGCGATGATAAAATCCGCTGGCAACCGCATCAGCCCCACGGAGGTTGAGGAAGCGGCGCAATCGGTGGCGGGCGTGGCGGAGGCGGTGGCGCTCGGCGTGCCGGATGCGCGTCTGGGGCAGGCAGTGCTGCTGCTGGTGCGAGTGTTGAGCGACGATGCGGTGGACGCGCTGCGTGAAAGTTTGAAGAAGGAGCTGCCCAATTTCATGATGCCGTCTGAAATCCGCGTGGTGGAGGCCTTCCCGCGCAACGCCAATGGCAAGATAGACCGCGTGGCTTTGGCGCAGGAGTGGCGCGCGCTGGCCGGGGAGGGCGCGGAATGAGTATAGGCAGGGGCATGAAGCCGATGGGGCCGATCCCGCCAGGCTATGAGGCAGAGGAGGGGATGCTGCTGATCGGCGGGTGTGGCGCTGCGGCGCTGGTCGATGAAGCGGGCGATACACCGCTGTTCGTTTATGACATGGCGCTGGTGCGTAGGCGCGTGGCGATGCTGCGCGAGGCAATGCCGGACGGGCTGCACCTGCATTACGCGATCAAGGCCAACCCCTATCCGCCGCTGCTTGCCGCCATGACGGAGGTGGTCGACGGGTTCGATATCGCGTCTGGCGGCGAGTTGGCGCGTGCACTGGAGGCCGGGATGGGGGCGGAAGCGATCAGCTTTGCCGGGCCGGGCAAGCGTGACGACGAGCTGCGCGCCGCGATTCAGGCGGGCGTAACGATCAACCTCGAGTCGGAAGGCGAGGCGATGCGGGCGTTGCGGATTGGCGAGGTGGTGGGCGTCACCCCGCGCCTTGCTGTGCGTGTGAACCCGGACTTTGACCTCAAGGGCTCCGGTATGAAGATGGGCGGCGGGGCGAAGCCGTTTGGGCTAGATGCGGACCGCGCCGCGGCGCTGGCGCGGGAAGTGATTGGCGCCGGGGCGGACTGGCGCGGGTGGCATATCTTTGCGGGCAGCCAGGCGCTCGATGCCGCCTCGATCATCGAAGCACAGGCGGCGACTTTGGCGCTGGCGGCGCGGCTGTCGGAGGAGGTAGGCGCGACTCCGCCGCTCGTGAACCTCGGCGGGGGTTTTGGCGTGCCCTATTTCCCTGGCGACTTGCCGCTGGATATCCGCGCGGTCGGCCTCGCATTGGAGGAGGGACTGACGCTGTTGCCCGATGCGCTGAAAGGCAGCGCCATCGCGCTGGAGCTGGGGCGCTATCTGGTGGCGGAGGCGGGCGTCTATCTCACGCGTGTTGTCGATGTGAAAGTCAGCCATGGCGAGCGGTTCGCGGTGGTGGACGGCGGCCTGCATCATCAACTGGCGGCGAGTGGCAACTTCGGCACGGTGGTGCGGCGCAATTATCCGCTCGTCATCGCCAACAAATATGGGCTGGCGGACGAAGCGCAGGAGCCGGTCAGCGTGGTGGGTTGCCTGTGCACCCCGCTGGACAAGCTGGGTGACAAGGTGATGCTGCCGCCCGTAGAGACGGGCGATCTGGTGGCGATCTTCCTCGCCGGTGCCTATGGCGCCAGCGCATCCCCCGCTGCCTTTCTGGGTCATGCGCCAGCGAATGAGATCCTCCTCGGCGAATAGGGGAAACCCGACCCTAATACGATATTTTACAGACTGTCCTAACGGTATGTTCACCGTTTGCGGGCAATAGCAGCTATTATCACGCGTCCTGTATTCCTGCCCCGTTTCATAGTAAGGGAAGGTGTGCGGGGCATCGACACGAGGTAAAAGGCATGATGCGCGCATCTTTAGCGAAACTAGTTATCGGCTTGGCGGCCGCATCGGCGCTGCTGACCGGATGCTCCAGCGGATCGTCCGACGCACAGCTTCCTCCCGCGAGCTTCGTCGGGACACAGGAAGGGCCGGGCGAGGAATATATCATCGGCCCGCTGGATGAGCTGACAATCTTTGTCTGGCGCAACCCCGAGCTGGGTTCGAAGGTGCAGGTGCGCCCTGATGGCCGCATCACCACGCCGCTGATCGCGGACATGCCCGCCGTCGGCAAGACGCCCAAGATGCTATCCGAGGATATCAAGCTGGCGCTGTCCAGCTATATCCAGAATCCGCTGGTTTCTGTCATTGTCAACAATTTTTCCGGCACCTTCAGCCAGCAGATCCGCATCGTCGGCGCGACCGAAAAGCCCGCCTCGATCCCCTATCGCGCCAACATGACGCTGCTCGATGCGATGATCGCAGTGGGTGGCCTCTCGGAATATGCCGCTGGCAACCGCGCGCGCCTCGTCCGTTATGACAAGCCGAGCGGCAAGCAGAAGGAATATAAGGTGCGGATCAACGACCTGATCAAGCAGGGCGACACCAAGGCGAATGTGCTGCTCGCACCGGGTGATGTCATCATCATCCCCGAGAGCATGTTCTAAGTAATCGAGCGACTGGACGACCCAATATGCCGAGCCTCTATGACGAATTGCTGATCGCGCTCCATGGCGTCTGGAACCGGCGCTGGCTGGCGCTGGCGGTCGCGTGGGGCGTGTGTATGGCCGGGTGGCTGGCGGTGTCGCTGATCCCGAATGCCTATGAATCCAAAGCCAAGGTGTTTGTCGCCACCCAGTCGATCATACAGGACAAGATCGGCATTTCTGCGGCGGAGCAGCAGAAAAATCTCGATGCCATCCGCCAGACTTTGGGCAGCGCCGCCAACCTTGAGAAGGTGGTGCGCGGCACGGATCTGGCCGGCACCGTGGCGTCCGAGGCGGATATCGCCGCGCGGGCAGGGTCACTCAAGGACAAAATCTCTATCGTATCGAGCGAGAATAACCTGTTCGAGATCACGACGACGATTGCCGATAGCGGTAATTCAGACCGCGCCAATGCGCGCCTCGCCAACCAGATCACACAGAAGCTGCTCGATATTTTCCAGGAGGAGAACATCACCGGCAACCGCGACGAGACGAAGCAGGGCCTCGCTTTCCTCGATCAGCAGATCGCGCAGACCGGCAAGTCGTTGGCAGACGCGGAAAAAAAGCGGGTGGAGTTCAACCAGCAGTTCGCAGGGATTTTGCCCGGCGCGGGGTCTATCTTTGACCGGATGGCGGCGGCGCAGACCGAGCTGAACCAGATCGAGTCGCAACTGATGGGCGCGCAGAGCGCGCTGGCGGCGATGAATGGCCAACTCGCCGGAACGCCCGCCAATATTGCGGGCGGCGCAGGCGGCGGCACTCCTTCGGCTTTGGCGCAGGCGCAGGGCGAACTGGCTTCGGCCAAGGCGCGCGGCTGGACCGACAATCACCCCGATGTTATTGCGATGAAGCGCCAGATCGCGGCGATCAAGGCGGCGGGCGGCGGCGCGGCGAGCGCGGGCAGCAGTGCGCCCAACCCAGCCTATCTCTCGATCCGCTCGATGCAGGCGGAGCGTGCGGCGGCGGTGAACGCGTTGTCTGCGCGCAAGAGCCAGATCGAGGCTGATCTCGCTGCCGTGACGACGCGGCAGATCGCTGATCCCGGCCTTGCGTCCGAGGGCGAGCGGCTGGACCGGGATTATGATGTGCTGAAGGCGCAATATGACAAGCTGCTCTCCGATCGGGGCGAGGTGCGCTTGCGCGGCGATGTGCAGAGCGAAACGAAGGGCGCTGCTTTTCGCATCATCGATCCGCCGAGTATGCCTACAGCGCCAGCCTCGCCCAACCGGCCGATGCTGCTTGTCGGTGTGCTGATAGTCGGTATTGGCGCGGGCATCGGCGTGGCGTTCCTGCTGGGGCAGGTGCATCCCACTTTCCCGACAGCGGCGCGGCTGAGCAAGGCGGCGGGTCTGCCGGTGATCGGCACGGTGACGGAGACGCTGAATGCAGGCCAGATTGCGGAGCGCAAGCACAAGATGAAGCTGTTTGCCGGCGCGAGCGGAGCGTTGGGTGCGGCGTGTATGTTGCTCATCGTCGTCGAGTTCATTCAGCGCGGCATGGCATGAAGGGGACGCCAGATATGGGCAAAGAAAATTTCCCGCATCGTGACCGCAGCACCGCCGTCCCTGCCAGAGGGTTGCTGGAGCGCGCGTCGGACATATTCGATTTTGGTGGGGCGCTGAAAGGGCAGGGCTTGCCGCCGCTGGCCGTGCCGCCGGAGCTGATCCCGCCGCCGCCGGTCTACACCGCGCCCGCCGCGCCGCCGACCGCGCCTGGCATTGCTCCCAAGCCTCGCGCTGCGGACTGGGCCGGGCCGGTGCAGGCGCTTGACCGCGAGGTGCTGGGCGAGAACGGCTTTATCGTCCCCGGCGCGCCGATCACTGGCCTCGCCGAGGAGTTTCGCATCATCAAGCGCGAGTTGCAGGCGGGCCTGCGGCAGGATGGCGAGGCGCATGAGGACGGCCGCGTCGTGCTGATCGCATCCGCGCATCCGGGCGATGGCAAGACCTTCTGCGCCGTCAATCTCGCGCTCTCGCTCGCTGCGGAAAGCCATGTCGAGGTGCTGCTGGTCGATGGCGATGTGGCGAAGCCTGATGCGCCGCGCCTGCTGGGGCTGGAGGCAGGCAAAGGCTTGCTCGATGTGCTGGCCAATCCGGCGTTGCGAGTAGAGGATTATGTGATCCGCACCGATGTGCCGGGCCTTGCCGTGCTGCCGGCCGGAACCGGCACCACGCGCGATGGCGAATTTCTTGCCTCGGCGCAGATGGACGCGGTGATCAAGGCGCTGGTTTCCGGGCGGCCGGAGCGGATCGTCATCATGGATTCTGCGCCGTTGCTCGCTGCGTCTGCCGCCTCGATCCTTGCTGCGCATGTGGGCCTGACGCTGCTGGTTGTGCGCGCAGACCGCACCAGCGAGACGGCGCTACGCGACGCGGCGGAGTTGCTCAACGGCTGCAAGAATGTGCAGCTCATGCTCAACGGCGTCAAATTCTCCGCCAGCGGCCGCCGCTTCGGCACCTATTACGGCAGGGAGAGCTGAGCCTCGTGCGCCGCTCGCTCCTATCCCTAACCGCGCTCACCGCCGCCGTGCTGCACCCCGCGCTGGCGCATGCGCGCACCGAGGTGCACCCCTATATCGAGGCGAGCCAGACTTTTGTCGCGAACCTGAAGGGCGGCGCGGAGGATGTGCTGACCTATACCTCGCTCGCTGCGGGCGTGGACGCTACGTTCCAGACCGCCCGCACTGAGGTGCGCGCAGACGCGCGCTATGAGCACCAGTTCGGTTGGGGCAAACGCGCGCCCGACAGCGATATCCTCTCCGGCATGCTGCGCGGACGCTATGCCGTCATCCCCGACAAGCTCTCGATCGAAGGCGGCGCGCTTGCCACGCGAGTGCGCACCGATGGCCTGTCGAGCGCCAATGGCGGCACGCTGATCACGGCGGGCGACTCGGTTTCGCAGCTTTATTCGCTCTATGCCGGGCCGACGCTGACCACGCATGTGAACGACCTCTCCGTGAATGCCGCCTATCGCATCGGCTACACCCGGATTGAGGACGACGTGAATCTAGCCGTGGGCGGCATTCCTGCGTTCGGCGTGTTTGACGAGAGCGTCTATCAGAGCGCGACGGCGTCCGTCGGCATGCAGCCCGGCCCGTTGCCCTTTGGCTGGGCTATTGGCGTGGGCTATGATCGCGAGGATGCCAGCGAACTCGATCAACGCTATCAGGACAAGTGGATACGCGGCGATGTTACCGTGCCTGTTTCCCCAACGCTCGCGCTGGTGGGCGGGGTCGGCTATGAAGACATCATAATCGACCAACGCGCCGCCCTTGTGGATGGCGCGGGCAACCCAGTGCTGGATGGCAAGGGGCGCCTGATTTCGGATACCTCCGTGCCGCGCCTCATCGCCTATGACACAGAAGGGCTGATCTGGGATGCGGGCGTGCTCTGGCGCCCCAGCCGCCGCACCAGCCTGGAGGCGCGGGTGGGCGAGCGTTATGACAGCATGCACTATATCGGCAGCTTCACCTGGCGCGCCAGCCCGCACAGCCTGTTCCAGATCGCCTATTTCGACCGGATCGACAGCTTTGGCCGCGCGCTACACGGCAACCTCGTAGCATTACCGACCGACTTCATCGCCGCGCGCAACCCGTTCAGCGGTGACCTTACCGGCTGCGTCAGCGGCCAGAGCGGCGGCACCTGCCTCAACAACACATTGGCGGCGATCAACGGCTCGAACTTTCGCCATCGCGGCATCGCGGCGCAATATGGCTGGACTGGGCGGCGCTGGAACTGGGGCGCTGCCGGCGGATGGTCGCAACGCAAGTTCCTCGCCCCACGCGGATCAATCTTCAGCACCGTCAACGGCGCACACAGCGATTATTATTACGGGCAGGTCTTTGGTGGGCACAAGATCGACATCGCGTCGACGCTGGGCGCCAGCCTCTATGCCAATTATCTCGATGCACCGGCGGGCGGCATAGATGTGAGCAATTACGGCGCATACACCACCTACAACCGGCAGTTCGGCCGGCATTTGAGCGCGCAGGCCTCGCTGGGGCTGGATGCGCTCGATACCACCGCCATAGAAACCATCGTCAACCTGCTGGGGCAGGTGGGCGTGCGCTATACGTTCTAGGGGCGCGGCCCCGTGGAGAGACACGACGATGTATGACCAGTTTTACGCGCTGAAGGGCCGCCCGTTTCAGCTGACGCCGGACCCGCATTTCTATTTCGAGAGCGGCACGCACCGCAAGGCACTGTCCTACCTCGGTTATGGTCTGGCGCAGGGCGAAGGCTTCATCGTCATCACCGGCGAGATTGGCGCGGGTAAGACCACTTTGGTCGGCCATGTGATGTCGAGCATCGATCCGCACCGTTTGACGGCGGTGAAGATCGTCTCGACGCAGGTGGAGGGGGATGACCTGCTACGCCTCGTCGCGCAGCAGTTCGGCATTACCGAGGAGCATCTGCCCAAGGCGCAACTACTCCAGCGGATCGAGGCGTTCTTGCATGCGCAGGCGCGCAAAGGACTGCGCACGCTGCTGATCGTCGATGAGGCGCAGGGGCTTTCGGTGTCCGCTATCGAGGAGCTGCGGATGCTGAGCAATTTTCAGCTCGGCGGGCAGGCGCTGCTCCAGATTTTTCTGCTCGGCCAGCCGGAATTCCGCGATCTGATGAATGCGCCGGAGCTTGAGCAATTGCGCCAGCGTGTAATCGCCACGCACCATCTTGAGCCGATGCTGGCGAACGAGGTGGAACCCTATATCCGCCACCGCCTGTCGCTGGTCGGGTGGACAAACAACCCGCATTTCACGGCGGATGCCTATGCAGCCATTTATGCGGCTACCGATGGCGTGCCACGCCGTATCAACGCGCTGATGAGCCGGGTGATGCTGTTGGGTGCGGTCGATCATCTGACCGAGATCGACGTGCAGGCAGTGCAGGCTGTGGCTGCCGATATGGGGCTGGATGACGGGGCGGCTGGGGTGGCCGAGGCCGTAGCGGTAGAGGAAACCACCGCGCAAGACACCGCGCTTGCCCCGGACGCCGAGCCGATGCATATGGTGAACATGACCGAGGATGATGCGCCGGTCGGGGAGATGGTCGACGCGCCGGATGCCGCCCCGCTGGAGCTGCATCGCATCCGCGAGGAACTGGATGCCCTACGCCGGGTGATCAACCTGAGCGGTGATCGCGCGCCAGAGCAGCGGGCGCTGGGCGATAGGCTGGACGCCATCGCGGTGCGGGTCAATGGGCTTGAGGAGCGCAGCGGCGAGCAGGAAGCAGCGCTGCGCAAGGTGCTTAATCTGCTGGTTGACTGGGTGGAAAACGAAAACCCGGAAAGTCGTGCGGCCTGAGGGCGAATTCTAGGCAGGGGCGTTGATGTCAAATATTATCAATGCTTTATCCATTGATGTTGAAGACTGGTTTCAGGTTGGTGCCTTTGAAACTACTTTCTCGCGCAGTGACTGGGCGGGCTGCGAATCCCGCGTTGTGGCCAACACGGAACGGCTGCTCGATCTGTTTGCGCGCCACAATGTGAAGGCGACATTTTTCACATTGGGTTGGGTGGCGGAGCGGCACCCGGACCTTATCCGTCGCATTGTGGCCGCCGGGCATGAGCTTGCGAGCCACGGCTATGACCATAGCCGCGTCTTTACCTTCACCCCCGAACAGTTCCGTGCGGATCTGCGCAAATCGCGTGCGCTGCTGGAGCAGGCGGGCGCGGTGCCAGTGCGCGGCTATCGCGCGCCGAGTTTTTCTATTGATGCACGCACGCCTTGGGCGCACATTATTCTCGCCGAAGAGGGCTATAGCTATTCCAGCAGTGTCGCGCCGGTGCGGCATGACCATTATGGCTGGCCGGAGGCGCCGCGCTTTGCCTATCGCCCGCTTCCCGGTTCGCCGCTGGTCGAGCTACCCGTGACGACTGCGCGGCTGCTGGGCCGCACGATTGCGGCGGGCGGCGGCGGGTTTTTCCGGCTGATGCCCTATGATTTCACACGCTGGGCGGTGAAGCAGGTCAACAGTGCCTATCAACGCCCGGCGATCTTTTATTTCCACCCGTGGGAGATCGATGCGGATCAGCCGCGCGTCGCCCATGCCCCGCTCAAATCCCGCCTGCGGCACTATACCAACCTCGCCACCACCGAGGCGAAGCTCGACCAGCTGATCGGCGCATTTCGCTGGGGCAGGGTGGATGATGTGCTCGCCGGTCAGGCGAAAGATGCTTCATACTGGCCCGCGGCATGATCGTATCGCGCGCCAATCTCGATGACGCCCGAACCGTGGCGGAACTGGAGGCGTGGATCGGCGCGCGGCCCGACTCTACGCCGTTTCACCGCCCGGCGTGGATCAGCGCGGTGGCGCGCGGCACCGGGCAGGAGGCGATGATGCTGGTCTGCCGTCATGGCGGCGGGGACATCGCGGGCGTCCTGCCCTTGAACCTCATTCATTCGCCGCTGTTTGGCCGGGCGCTGGTATCGAGCGGCTTTGCAGTCGATGGCGGGATATTGGCGGACGATGCGGCGGTGGCAGAGGCTCTCGCGCAGGAATTCTGGCGGCTGGCGCAGGTGTTGAGCTGCCCCACGGCGGAGTTGCGCGGCGGAGCGTTGCCGCGTGAAGGCTGGACGCTCAAGAGCGGCGTCTATCTCAACTTCGCCAAGGCGCTGGAGGCGGACGACGACGCGCAGCTGCTCGCTATTCCGCGCAAACATCGGGCCGAGGTGCGCAAGGGGTTGGACAATGGCCTTGATATGGAATTCGGGCGGGATCAGCGCCTGCTCGACATTCACTATCGCCTCTATGCCGAGAATGTGCACCGGCTCGGCACACCTGTTTTTCCTAAAGCAATGTTTGCCGAGGTGCTGGCCACCTTTGGTGCAGATGCTGACATTGCGCTGGTGAGCAAGGACGGCGCGCCGCTCACTACCATTTTCAGCCTCTATCACAACGGCGTCTGCATGCCCTATTGGCAGGGCGCAACGCTGGCGGCGCGCAAGATGCGTTCCAACGAGGCGGGCTATTTCCAGCTCATGAGTCATGCACGTGAGCGCGGTTGCACTCATTTCGATTTTGGGCGATCCAAGGTCGGCACCGGCCCTGCGGCGTGGAAAAAAACCTGGGGCTGGGAAGGCGAGCCGCTGACCTATGCCACGCGCGCGGCGGAGGGCTACGACGCGCGGGATATCAACCCGCTCTCGCCGCAATATCAACGCAAGGTGGCGCTGTGGAAGAAGCTGCCGCTTCCCATAGCGAGCTTCATTGGGCCATATATCGCGCGCGGCCTGGGCTGAGACGGCGTCATGGCGGAGCTTGGTGAGATCCTGTTTCTGGTGCATCGCATCCCATTCCCGCCGGACCGGGGCGACAAGATCCGCTCGCATCACATATTCCATGCGCTGCGCGACATCGGCCCTGTGCATGTTGGCTGCTTTGCAGACGATGCTCGAGACATGAGCTTTGCCGACGAGATGGCGATGCTCACCGCCAGCCAATGCGTGGTGCGGCGGGATCGGTCGCGCGCGGTGGCGGGAGTGAACGGGCTGCTGCGCCGCCAGCCAATGCTGGTCGCAATGTATGAAAGTGCAAGGATGCATCAATGGGTGCGGGAGGTGCTGGGAACCCGTCCAATCCGTGCCATTGTTGCCTACTCGGTACAGATGGCGCACTTCGTGCCGCATGACCTGCCCGAGGGGGTGCGCTTCATCATGGATTTCGTCGATTTCGACAGCGCGAAATATGCGGCCTATGGCGCAGTGCAGGGCGGCGTGATGGGCTGGGTCAACCGGCGCGAGGGGCGGGTGCTGATGCGCTTCGAGCGGGAGACGGCGCTGCGGGCGGATGTCTCTGCCTTCGTCAGCGCGGCGGAAGCGGCCATGTTCGTGCGCACTGCCGTGGTTGAGGGTGCGGATGTCCGGGCACTGGATAATGGCGTTGATTTGAAGTATTTCAATGCACTACCGGATATTTCTCTCATTGATAATCAGCAGAAGCCACTGCTCGTTTTCACCGGCCAGATGGATTATCGCCCTAATATCGAAGCGGTGAAGAGCTTCGCGTGCGCGGTATTTCCGTCCATCCGTGCCACGCATCCCAACGCGCGCTTCGCTATTGTGGGCCGCAACCCCACGCCACAGGTGAGCGCGCTGGCCGAGCTGCCCGGCGTGGTCGTGACTGGCGGCGTGCCCGATGTGCGCGGCTGGCTGGCGGCGGCGGATGTGGTGGTCGCGCCGTTGAGGATCGCACGGGGCATCCAGAACAAAGTGTTGGAAGCGATGGCGATGGGCCGGCCGGTCGTTGCCTCGCCGCAAGCTGCCGAAGGTATCGATGCGCAAGACGGCGCGCATTTCGTAATCGCCAACACACCGGCTGAGGAGGCGCAGGCGATAGTCGCGCTGCTGGCTGAGCCGGAGCGCGCTACGGCGCTTGGCAAAGCGGCGCGCGCGCGGATGGAAGCCCGCTATGAATGGGCAGCAACGCTCACGCCGTTGGCCGATATGGTGACGGGCGGATGAGCGCGCAGGGCTGGCGCGGGCATTTGACGCTGTTGGGCGGCCTTACGCTCGCCGTGCTGCTGCTGTTCCATCATGACGCCGTTGATATGGCGCGCATCTGGTGGACCAGCTCGACTTATGGGCACTGCCTGTTCATCCTGCCGCTCATCGGCTGGCTAGTGATGCAGCGCGCGGGGCAGATCGCGCAGCTTCAGCCCCTCACATGGACGCCGGGGCTGGCGTGGCTGGGCGGGGGCGCGATGCTCTGGCTGCTGGGCGATGCGGCGAGCCTTGGGGTGTTGCGGCATGGCGGCTTGATCGTGATGCTGCAAGGCGCTGTCATAGTATCGCTCGGCCCGGTAGTCAGCCGCGCCCTGCTGTTTCCGCTATTCTACGCTTTTTTCCTGGTGCCGATCGGCAGCGAGCTGGAGCCGGTGCTGCAACTGCTGACCGCCGACATGGCGATGGCGCTGCTGCGTCTGGTAGGCATCCCCGCGCATATCGAGGGTATCTTCATCACCACGCCGACTGGCTATTTCGAGGTGGCAGAGGCGTGCTCAGGCGCGAAGTTCGTGGTGGCGATGACCGCTTATGGGGTGCTGGTGTGCCATGTGTGTTTCCGTTCATGGCTGCGGCGGGCGGCGTTCCTCGCGTTTGCGCTGATGACGTGCATTGTGGCGAACGGCGTGCGCGCGTTTGGCACCATCTTTATAGCGCACAAGCGCGGCATTGAGACGGCGGTGGGTGTCGATCACGTCGTCTGGGGTTGGCTGTTTTTTGCCATCGTGATGGCGCTGGTGATGCTGGTGGCTTGGCCGTTTTTCGATCGACGGCCCGGTGAACAGGCGTTGGATATGGTCACGCTGCGGCGGATACGCACGCGGCCCGGCCCATCCGCTTCACTGTTGGCGGGGATGGCCTTAGCCGTCATGACCGCCGCGCCGGCATGGAGCCATATTTCCGCGCTGAAAGGGGCGGGCGATTTCGCCGCCTTGACGCCGCCTTCCTTCCCCGGCTGGCAGCGCACCGATGCATCGATGGCCTATGCGTGGGCGCCGCATTTTGCCTCTGCGGACCGGCGTATTCAGGCGCGCTATGCCGACGGAAAGGGTCATGTCATTGATCTGGCGATTGTCGCCTATGACCGTCAGTCCGAAGGGCGCGAGCTGATCGGCTTCGGACAGGGTGCGGCCAATCCGGCAAGCGAATGGAGATGGTCCGCTCCCGCCTGGGCGCCTAATGAAGCGCGCGGCGAGATCATCACCGCGCCCGGCCCCATCCGGCGGCATGTCGTTAGTTTCTACCGCGTCGGCAGTTCGGGGATGACAGGCAGCACCAGTGCAATCAAGCTCGCTACCATGAAGGCCAAACTACTGATGCGTGATCAGCGCGCGCTCGCCATCCTGATCTCCGCCGAGGACCGGGAGGGCGCGCCCGCTGAGGCCGCAATCCACGCGTTCCTTGTTTCTTTGGGCAACCCGCAATCGCTGGCTGACGCCATCGCGCCAAGCCGTTAAGGGCGAGAGCATCATGTGTGGCATAGCGGGCATCTTTCATCTTGAAACGGCCAAGCCGGTCGATCCCGCGCGCGTGCACGGGATGATCGACGCCATGCCGCATCGCGGACCGGACGGCACCGGGCTATGGACCGCGCCGGGCGTAGGGCTGGGTCATTGCCGCCTCTCGATCATAGACCTTGCGGGCGGCGCACAGCCGATGGCGAATGCGGACGCCAGCCTCATCGTCAGCTACAACGGCGAGATATACAATTTCGCCGAAGTGCGCGCAGAATTGCAGGCGCACGGTCACAAGTTCCGCACCCATGGCGACACGGAGGTGATTCTCCACGCCTATCGCCAGTGGGGCGAGGCGTGTGTAGAACGGTTCAACGGCATGTTCGCCTTCGCGCTCTACGAGGCGGCGACGCAATCGCTGTGGCTGGTGCGGGACCGGCTCGGCGTCAAGCCGCTGCATTATGCGCAGGTGTCTGACGGCAGCGTGATCTTCGGTTCGGAGCTGAAGGCGCTACTAGTCCACCCGCTGCTGCGGCGCGCGCCCGATCTCAGCGCGGTCGAGGATTATATCGCGCTCGGCTATGTGCCCGATGACGCGTGCATCGTTGCTGGCGTGAAAAAGCTGGGCGCGGGCGAGCATCTGCGCCTTGTGCGGGGCAGGGGCATGGCGGCTCCCCGGCGCTGGTGGGATGTAAGTTTTGCTGACCGCTCGACCGCCAAGCCCGCAACGCTGGGTGAGGAGCTGGTGGCGCTGATGCGCGATGCAGTGAAGCTGCGGATGGTGGCGGATGTGCCGCTGGGCGCGTTTCTCTCGGGCGGAGTGGATAGCAGCTCGGTCGTCGCGATGATGGCGGAGCAGTCTGCGCGCGCGGTCAAGACCTGCACGATCGGTTTTGATGTCGAGAGCCTCGACGAGCGCGCCCATGCTGATCATGTTGCACGTCGCTTTGCCACTGATCATCGCACGCGTATCGTCTCGCCCGATGATTATGGTCTGCTCGACCGCATCGTCGGCCATTTCGATGAACCATTCGCCGATGCCTCTGCACTGCCCACCTACCGGGTGTGCGAGCTGGCGCGCGAAGAGGTGACGGTGGCGCTGTCCGGCGATGGTGCGGACGAGGCGTTTGCAGGGTATCGCCGCCACTTGTTCCAGCACCGTGGCGAGGGTATGCGCGGACTGTTGCCGCAGGGCTTGCGCGGGCCACTATTTGGCGCGCTCGGGCGGGCCTATCCCAAGGCGGACTGGGCGCCACGCTTTTTGCGCGCGAAATCGACCTTTCAGGAGCTGGCGATGAGCGGAAGCGAGGCCTATGCCCGCTCGGTCGGCTTCACCTCGCCAGAGCTGCGTGCCCGCCTCTATGGCGCGGAGTTTGCCCGCGCCGTTTCCGGCCATCGCGCCGAGGACCGCATCGTTGCGGCGATGGACAGCGCCCCCGCGCGTGACCCGCTAGACCGCGCGCAATATGCCGATCTCAAGATCTGGTTGCCGGGTGATATCCTCACCAAGACGGACCGGATGAGCATGGCCGTCAGCCTCGAAGCGCGCGAGCCGCTGCTCGATTATCGACTGGTCGAATTCGCCGCGCGCCTGCCGGTGAGCCAGCGCATCCACGGCAATACCGGCAAATATCTGATGAAACGGGCGATGGAGCCGCATCTGCCGCACAATATCCTCTATCGCAGCAAAATGGGGTTCGTGACGCCGATCGCGCAATGGTTTCGCGGTGCGCTGGCGGATGAAGCGGCCGCGGTGGCGGATGGCTCCATGCTGGCGCGCACCGGCTGGTTCGAGCGCGGGCAAATGGCGAAACTGGCGCACGATCACAAGGCAGGCAAGGCTGATCACGGCCGGTTATTGTGGCAATTATTGGTGCTGGATAAATCCTTGAGGCGTCTGTTCGGCTAACCGAACAAAATCCGCGCCACTTTATCCCACATCATGGGTGAGGCGGCGGCGAGCATGCCGGTGGTGTCGGATGATGCAAGATAGGGCGCGCCGTCGAACCGGCAGGCCATGCCCCCCGCTTCGTTGAGAAACAGAACCCCCGCCGCATGATCCCACGCCAGTGTGCGCTTGAATAGCGCGAGGTCGTTCTGCCCTAGCACAATGCGGGGATATTGTTCCGCTGCGCAACGCGGGATGCTGACAATATCGAGCTTCCCGTCCATGCGTGCCTCTATCTGCGCGCGTTCCTCGGGGTTGAGGAACAGCGTCGATATACCTGCGAGCGGGAGTTGTGCGCCGCTTTCTCGCGCCATTATGCGCTCGCCATTAATGGTCGCACCTTGCCCGCGCGCGGCATGGCACATGCGCCCGGTAAGCGGATCGTATATCCAGCCCGCAATCGGTTCGCCACGTTCGGCGAGGGCAATGATGACGCCGAAGGGCGCACGCCCGGCCGCAAAGTTACCAGTGCCGTCGATCGGGTCGATGATCCAGCACAGCTCGCTCGCCAACCCGCCCGCCACCCCAGGATCCGCTGCGCAGGCTTCCTCGCCCACGATCAGCGCGTCGGGCAACAGCCGCGCCAGCCCTTCAGATAGCCGCAGCTCGCTCTCCCTGTCGGCGATGGTGACGAGGTCGTTCTTCGCCTTCTCGATCACCTCATGCGCAGCAAGGTTCTGGAAGCGTGGCAGGATCACCTCTGCCGCCACAGTGCGCATCAGCGCGCCGACATTCTCTCTCAGCATAGCATCCGTCATGGCTTTAGCCGCGCTATCGCCATGCCTGCCGCCAGCGCCATGAAGATGCCGCCAGACACGCGTGCCATCCGCCGCTCAGCAGCGGGAGAGAGAGCAAGGCCGCCGAGCCGGTAAGCGAGCAGGCCATAGCCCGTCAGCACGAGCACTTCGAAGGTGATGCCAATGGCGCCGAGTGCTATGATCTGTGGCACGATGGGGCGGCTGAGCATGAGGAAAGGCGGCACAAAAACCATAAAAAACAACAGCGCCTTGGGATTGGCAAGTTGAACCGCCAATCCGGTCGGCACGCCGCGCAGCAGGCCGGTTTGCCTTCCTGCCCGGCCCGTTTCGAGATGCGCGCGTTTCCGCCAGGTCTGCACACCGAGCCAGAACAGATAGGCGATGCCCGCCCAGCCGAGCACCGCGAGCACCACGGGCGCACGCTCAACCAGCGCGACAAGGCCCGTGCCCACCATCATATACCAGATGGCGTTGCCCGCATTGATGCCGATTATCGCGCCGGCCATGCCACGCAACGAGCCGCTAAGCCCAAAGCCGGTTACTGTCGCTACCGCCGGGCCTGGCATCAGGCAGGCAATCAGTTCCATGATCGCGAACGCTATGAGCAGGTGGACGGTGTCCTCCACCGCCGTCAGCTCCGGTAATCGGCGTTGATGGAGATATAACCGTGGGTTAGGTCGCAGGTCCACACACTGGCCCGGCCATTGCCCAGCCCGATGTCGACGCCAATTTCGATATGATGGCCCTTGAGGTGCGCAGAGACTGGCGCTTCATCATAACCTTCTACCGGATAGCCATTGGCGGCGACCCTGGTGGCGCCGAAGCTGATCGAGAGCGTATCCCGGTCAGCCGGTTCACCCGCCTTGCCGACCGCCATGACAACGCGGCCCCAGTTGGCATCCTCGCCCGCGATGGCGGTTTTTACCAGCGGCGAGTTGGCGATGGACAGGCCGATGCGCCGTGCGCTCTCGTCAGACACAGCGCCGGTCACGCGGATTTCGATGAACTTCTGCGCGCCCTCGCCATCCTTCACCACAAGGTGCGCGAGCTGGGTGCAGATGTCCCTTAGCGCAGCCTGAAACGCGTCTGCGCCGGGGCTGTCGCGGCGGATGAGCGGCACGTTGTCTGCCTTGCCAGTCGCGAACACCAGTACGGTGTCCGATGTCGAGGTGTCGCCATCAACCGTAATGCAGGAAAAGCTCTGGGCATTGGCGTCATTGAGCATCTGCTGCAACAACGCGGGATCAATCGCGGCATCGGTGAAGATATAGCCGAGCATCGTCCCCATATCGGGCGCAATCATGCCGCTGCCCTTGATGATGCCGGAGAGTGTCACCTTGGTGCCGCCGATCATGGCGGAGGTGGTCGCGCCCTTGGGGAAGGTGTCGGTCGTGCCGATGGTCAGCGCCGCGTCCTCCCAGCCGCACGGCGCGGCGGTGAGGGCCGCCTCCACGCCTGCGCGCGCCTTGTCCTTAGGCAGCGGCACACCGATGACGCCGGTGGAGGAGACGAACACCTCGGACGGCGCACACCCGATATGCGTCGCCACCTGACCCATGATCTGCTCTACCGCCTCGCGCCCGCGATAGCCGGTGAAGGCGTTGCTGTTGCCCGCATTGACGACGAGCGCCCGCGCACGCCCGCCTTTTACACCCTCGCGGCACAGTTCTACCTCGCTGGAGCAGCAGAGGTTTTTCGTGGTAACGCCTGCCACGCTCGTTCCTTCCGCAAGCTCGGCAAAGGTGAGGTCGCACCTGTCCCATTCCTTGTAGCGCGCCCGCGCCACGCGCAGGGTGACGCCCGCGACAGTGGGCAGATCGGGAAAGGCGGCGGGGGCAAGAGGCGAGCGTTCCATGAGGATCGCGATTAGCGGATTTGGGGCGGGGGTCAACATGGCGCTTGTGGGACGCGAGATGAGATGGCACCACGAGGACGATGTTGACGGGGCAGGGGGGACTATGAAGGCGATCCGGGGCATGATGTTTTTGGCCGCTGCGATGCTGGGCATGGGCGTTGCGCAGGCCGACATCCCCAAGGCTATACCGCTCGCGCCGCCGCCAATCCCCATGCCTTCACTGCACGCGCCCTCCAAACCCGCTCCGCCGCTCCCGCCTACGCCGAAGGTAAGGGCCAAGCCAGCGGAATCGCCGGGCATTTGGATCAATCCCGATGATTATCCCAGGCCGGCGCTCTATAACGAGATGACGGGCATCTCCGGGGTTCGCCTGTTTATAGATCCCTCAGGCAAGGTTAACCACTGTCAGATCACGGCGGGCAGCGGCTTCGAGGTCCTGGATAACGCTGCATGCGAGCGCCTGATCGAGCATGGCAACTTCACCCCCGCAAAAGACGCGAAGGGCAAAGCGGTGGCCGATATATGGACCAGCCGCGTGGTGTGGAAAATGCCCTTCACCACACCTCAACCCATGCGAGAAGGAACAGGGATCGCCACCCTCCAGATCAACAAGCTAGGCGTCGTTATCGACTGCGCGGTGAAAGTGAAATCCTGGGACGCCGAAACATCACAGGAGCAATGCTGGAGCGCAGATACTGTGCCGCCGCTCGCCGCGTTGGAAATGCGGGGATATGGCGAGGTGCCGATGGTTGAGGTCGATATGGAGTGGTCGTCCACATTCAGTAGTGCCGGGCGGGATCGGCTAATGCAGGAAAGGTCCGGCTTTGAAACGCGTTCGTTGCTGGTGTTCCGCTTTGAAATCAATACGGAAGGCCAGATGATCCAATGCGTGATGGAGCGGCAAAGGGGGAGTGAAAAGCTGATAACCAATCTGTGCTTGCAGGCCACCAAACAGCTTTATGCGCCGGTGAAGGACGCTACCGGCACCCCGGTTTCCACTCCCGGCTGGTTTGTCTATCGCATCCTGCGCAAGTTGGGGCCATAAGCGCTCGCGTCCGCACGTTAAACCCGCCGCCTTCAATTGACTTCCCGCTGCCTCAACCCTACATCGCGGCGGTAATTTATGTGCGCGATCCGCTATGGGCAGCGCACCCGTTCAGTCAGGATGGTTTCATGCTCGGCGCGTTCGCCAAATCCCTCTTTGGTTCGTCCAACGATCGTTATGTCAAGTCGCTGGGCCGCATCGTCGGCCAGATCGGCGCATTTGAGCCTACCATATCGGCGCTGACCGATGCGGAGCTGGTCGATCAGACCCGCAAGTTTCGCGAGCGCCTCGGCGGTAAAGAAACGCTCGATGATCTGCTGCCCGAAGCCTTTGCCACGGTGCGCGAGGCGGGCAAGCGCGTGCTCGGCATGCGGCATTTCGATGTGCAGATGATCGGCGGCATCGTGCTCCATCGCGGCGAGATTGCGGAGATGCGCACGGGCGAGGGCAAAACCCTCGTGGCGACGCTCGCGACCTATCTCAACGCGCTGGAGGGCAAGGGCGTCCATGTCGTCACCGTGAACGACTATCTGGCCCGGCGTGACTGCGACTGGATGGGGCAGGTCTATCGTTTCCTTGGTCTTACGACAGGCGTTATCGTGCCTAATCTGCGCGAGGATGAGCGCCGCCTGGCCTATGCGGCAGACATCACCTACGCCACAAACAACGAGCTGGGCTTCGATTATCTGCGCGATAACATGAAATATGATCGTGCCCAGATGGTGCAGCGGCCCTTCAACTACGCGATTGTCGACGAGGTGGACTCGATCCTGATCGACGAGGCGCGCACGCCGCTGATCATTTCCGGTCCAACAGACGACAAATCCGAGCTATATCTCAGCGTCGATGCGCTGGTGAAGCAGCTTGGGTCGGACGCCTATGATAAGGACGAGAAGCAGCGCAATATCACGCTGACCGAGGAAGGCACCGAGACGATTGAGCGGCTGTTGGAAACTGCCGGGTTACTCCAGGGCAGCAACCTCTATGACTTCGAGAATACGCAGGTCGTCCACCACGTTAATCAGTCGTTGCGCGCCAATATGATGTTCAAGCGCGATATCGATTACATCGTGAAAGACGATAAGGTCATCATCATCGACGAGTTCACCGGACGCATGATGGACGGCCGCCGCTGGTCAGACGGGCTGCATCAGGCGGTCGAGGCCAAGGAGGGCGTCCAGATCGAGCCGGAGAACCAGACGCTCGCCTCGATCACCTTCCAGAATTATTTCCGCATGTATCCCAAACTTTCGGGCATGACCGGCACCGCCGCGACCGAAGCGACCGAATTCCACGAAATCTACAAGATGAACGTGGTGACGATCCCCACCAATGTGCCGGTGCTGCGGATCGACGAAGAGGACCTGTTTTACAAGAGCATTGAGGACAAGTTCGCCGGCATCGCCAAGACGATCCGCGAGCATCAGGCCAAGGGCCAGCCGGTGCTGGTCGGCACAGTGAGCATCGAGAAATCGGAAATGCTTTCGGAGTTTCTCAACAAGGAAGGCGTGACGCACAGTGTCTTGAACGCCCGCTTCCACGAGAGCGAGGCACATATCGTGGCGCAGGCCGGGCGGCTGGGCATGGTGACGATCGCGACCAACATGGCCGGGCGTGGCACCGACATTCAACTTGGCGGCAACCTCGATTTTCGTATCGAGGATGAGCTGAGGGATGTGTCCGAGGGGCGGGAGCGCGATGCCGCGATCGAGCGCCTTCGCGCCGAGATTGCCGCCGAGAAGGCCAAGGTGCTGGAAGCGGGTGGCCTGTGCGTCATCGGCACTGAACGACACGAGAGCCGCCGCATCGACAACCAGCTGCGCGGCCGTTCGGGCCGTCAGGGCGACCCCGGCCTTTCGCGTTTTTACCTCAGCCTTGACGACGATCTGTTGCGCATCTTTGGCCCCGATACGTTGTTTGCCCGTATGATGCGCTCCAGCCTGGAGGATGGCGAGGCGCTGCCCCCCTCCAAATGGATGTCAAAGGCCATCGAGACTGCGCAAAAGAAAGTTGAGGCGCGCAACTATGATGTGCGCAAGCAGGTCGTCGAGTATGACGACGTGATGAACGACCAGCGCAAGGTGATTTACGAGCAGCGCGGCGACATCATGGATGCCGAGACGGTGGACGATGTAGTCGTCGATATGCGGCACGAGACGGTCAATGATATTGTCGGTGCCTGCTGCCCCCCTGGAACTTATCCGGAGCAGTGGAATGTAGACGCGCTCAAGACGCGGGTGCGCGATACCCTTAGTCTTGAGCCGGATATCGACGGCTGGCTGGCGGAGGACGCAGTGGCACCCGAAATCCTCGAAGAGCGGCTGATCGCGCTGGCGGATGCGGCGGTTGCGGAAAAGGTAGGGGCGCTGGACGAGGAAAGCTGGCATGGCATAGAAAAAAGCATCCTGCTGCAAAACCTCGATCATCACTGGAAGGAACATCTGGCAACGCTCGACGCGCTGCGGCAGGTGGTGCATCTGCGCGCATATGCCCAAAAAACGCCCATTAATGAGTATAAGGCGGAGGCGTTTGCACTGTTTGAGCGGATGCTGGGTAATATTCGCGAAGACGTGACGCAGACGATTTCGCGCGTGCAGTTCCAGTTTGAGAACGCGGCCGATATCCTGGAATTGCCGACCCTGCCCGAGTTCATCACCAATTACGGCGCGGATGGCGGCGCGGGGGCGGGCGTGGATGAAAACGGCTTTGTCACCACGCGCATCCCCGGTATTTCGGGGGGAGTAGATGGGAGCGATCCCTATGCCGGGCAAGGCGTCAGCCGTAACGCATTGTGCCCTTGCGGATCGGGCAAACGCTATAAGCATTGCCACGGCGCGTTGAGCTGAGGTTAAACGGACTCAAACAGGCCGCGGACCCAGCATCCCGCTCAGCATGGGCAGTGGAGCAACACCCGGCATATCACGCGCCAGAAGGCGGCGCTGCTCTACTGGCCCAGGCGCGCGCCATTGCGCTGTCATGTTCGCGCCAAACCCCCAGAAACGGCCATAATATTCCGGGTCACCTATCATCATTAGCGGGCCATTCGTCTGTGCATCCGCGTCAGCAATCAGCCGGTCCATCAGCAGCTTGCCAAAGCCTTCGCCCTGCCGTTCGGGCAGCACGGCGACCGGGCCGACCATGATGAGCGCGGTGCATGCGCCATCATCGCCATGCAGCGCCACCGGCCAGCTTTGCAGCAGCCCCACAAACGTGCCCGCATCGTCCGCCAGCCCATAGCTCAACTCTGGCAGCCAGCGCATGCCGGTGCGGATCGCATAGGCGGTGCGGCCATGCCTGTCTTGCCCAAAGGCTGCATCCAGCAGTGCATCGATGGTGTCGGCGTTGTGGGTAGCCAAGGGGGAAAGGGTCGTCACTCTTGCTGTTCTATCACTAAAAGGGCATGAGCGCCCGGAAGCCGCGCCCTTTAGCGCGCAGCCATCAAATTGAAAGACATTTTTCGTTTGTCCGCACCGGAGCATCATTTCGCATGAACGAGTTTCGCTTTACCGAGGGTGACTTTCTTGTGCTGGAGGTCGAGGATCTGCATGTCGATGTTCTCACCGGCATCTATTCTGAAGAGACGCATCTGCCCCAGCCGCTGAGGATTTCAGTGCGAACCCTGGTCGCGCAGGAAGATCATTACGCGCCCGATACACCGCTCAGCCGATCCAAAAACTATATGGACCTGAAGCACGCCGCGACCGACGCTCTACCCAAGGACCGGCATTTCAAGCTGATTGAGGCAGTGGCGGATCATATCATTGACACGATCTTCCTTCAGGACACCAAGGTGCGTCATGTGCGGGTCAAGATCGTGAAGCTCGCACTGTCAGAAAATGGCGAGTCGATTGGTATCACTATGGCGCGGGCACGGCGATAGACGGGCAAATGAGGGCAGAATCGTTTAGGAGCGGGCTGGCGCATCTCCGCTACGTAACCGCCGCAGACGCGGTGCATGGTCGAGGTTCGCGGCACGCTTGATGTCCTGTCTCAAATCCTCACGCTGCTGGTGGATCGAGGCGATGACCGGCCCCATCGCCACGCCCAGTTCGATCAACGCCGTCTCGGCGAGCTGGAGTGAACTTTCCAATGTCTCCGGAACGGCCTCGGTTGCACCAACCTCATAAAGCCTGCTGGCATGATCCGCATCGCGCGCCCGGGCGACAATGGGCAGATCTGGAAAGGCTTGCCGTGCTGCGCGGGTAATCTTTACGCATAGGACCGGGTCGTCCATCGTGAGGATGAGCACTCTTGCCTTGTCCAGCGCCAGGCTGTCCAGCGTTTGCGGCCGGGTCACGTTGCCGAAGCGGATGGCATAGCCTTCTTTGCGTCCCTCGATCACGATGTCCGGATTGGAATCGATTGCAACATAAGGCTGATCATGCCCGCGCAGCAGATCGCATACCATGCGCCCGACCCGCCCAAAGCCCAGCACGACCGTGCGGTCATGGGCGGCATCCCCTTGTCGTTCGGCGGCTGCCGGACCATCCGATGCATGGGTGCGATGCTCGATTTGGCGGGCGAGGTTATGGCCCATCCGCGCCAGCAGAGGCGTGAGCGTCAGTCCGATGGCTGTGGCGATTTGCCAGAATATTGCGGCCTGAGCATTGATGATATTCGCCGCCGAAGCTGTGGCAAGGACGATCAGGGTCGTTTCGGAAGGACTGGCCATCAAAAGGCCAACCTCCGCCGCCACACTGCGCCGCGCGCCATACATCCGCAGCAGGAACGCCGTCACCAGCGTCTTGACCACGACCACACCGCATATCGCGAGCAACAGCGCGGGCCATTGCGCGGCGATGATCTTGAGGTCGAGGCTCATGCCCACAGTCAGAAGGAATACCCCCAGCGCCAGCCCTCGGAACGGCGCGGTAATGGTTTCCACTTCGCCACGATAATCTGTCTCGGCGATCAACAGGCCTGCAAGCAGCGCGCCGACTATGGGGGATAGGCCAGTGAGTGCAGTCGTCAGGCTTGCCATGATGACGACAAGCAGGCTGGCGGCGAGAAACACCTCGGGGCTTTTGGTGCGCGCGGCCTGAGCAAATAGCCGGGGCAACACATATGGCCCGGCGAGCAACATTATGATCACGGTGGCGCCGCCGATAAGAACCGTTTGGCCAAGTTGCGCCAGATTATTCTCTCCGCTTACCGGCGCGATCGCACCCAGAAAGAATATGATCGGGACCAGCGCCAGATCCTCGAAGAGTAGCATGGAAAAGGCGGTGCTACCGACCGGGGTCTTGGTGCCGACCATCGGCAGCACCAGCGCGGTGGATGAAAGCGCCAGCGCGAGGCCAAGGCCGATCGCCGCCGCGCCGCTATTACCCATTATAATGAGGATCACTGCAATCAGCGATGCAGAACCGATCAGCTCCATTGCACCCACGCCGAACACCATCTTGCGCATGGACCACAGGCGCTTGAAGCTCAGCTCGAGGCCGATAGAAAACAAGAGCAATATAATGCCCAGCTCGGCAAAAGGAGCGATGGCTTCGGGCCTGGATATGGTGGCATATTCGAGCCAGGGGAACCGATCCGCCATCGCGCCGAGTCCGGACGGGCCGACTATCAGCCCCGCGAGAATGAAGCCGATCACCGGGCTTATCTGGAACCGGGCGAAAGTGGGAATGATGATACCCGCCGCGCCTAGAATGACGAGAGTATCACTGAGTCCGCTGGTGCTATGAATTTCCAGAGCCATAGATCCTGTATAAAGCAGGCACTGGCGGCACTGTCATGGTATAAAATTACTGGCAGCTAAATATACGCCACTTCCCCTTCCTCATGAGGAAGGGGAAGGGCGCAGGGAGATCATTTCCAGTCGCTCATTGCCGTTTCGAGGTTGGCGCGGATGGCCTCGAAGAACTGCTCGGTGGTCATCCAGCTTTGCTCGGGGCCGATCAGCAGCGCGAGATCCTTGGTCATCGCGCCACTCTCTACCGTCTGGATGCAGACGCGCTCCAGTGTCTCGGCAAAGCGGGTGACTTCCGGGGTGTCGTCGAACTTACCGCGATAGACCAGACCCTGCGTCCACGCGAAGATCGACGCGATCGGGTTGGTTGAGGTGGCCTTACCCTGCTCATGCTGGCGAAAGTGGCGGGTGACGGTGCCGTGCGCGGCTTCGGCCTCGATAGTCTTGCCATCCGGCGTCATCAGCACCGAGGTCATGAGGCCGAGGCTGCCGAAGCCTTGCGCAACCTGATCGGACTGCACGTCTCCATCATAGTTCTTGCAGGCCCAGACGAACTTGCCGCTCCACTTCAGCGCGGAGGCTACCATGTCGTCGATCAGGCGGTGTTCGTAAACGATGCCGGCAGCCTTGAATTTATCCTTGAACTCTGCCTCGAACACCTCGGCGAACAGATCCTTGAACCGGCCATCATAGGCCTTCAAAATCGTGTTCTTGGTCGAGAGATAGACCGGCCAGTTGCGTCCGAGGCCATAGTTCATTGAGGCACGGGCGAAATCGCGGATCGAGTCGTCCAGATTATACATGGCGAGTGCCACGCCAGAGCTGGGATATTGGAACACTTCCTCGTCGATCACATCGCCATTGTCGCCCTCCCATACAAGGCGCAGTTTGCCGGGGCCGGGGACGCGGAAATCGGTCGCTTTATACTGGTCGCCAAAGGCATGGCGGCCAACGACGATCGGGTCGGTCCAGCCGGGGATCAGGCGCGGCACGTTCTTGATGACGATCGGTTCACGGAACACCACGCCGCCCAGAATATTGCGGATGGTGCCATTGGGCGATTTCCACATTTTCTTGAGCTTGAATTCCTCGACGCGGGCTTCGTCGGGTGTGATCGTGGCGCATTTCACGCCGATGCCATATTTCTTGATGGCGTTGGCGGAATCGACTGTGACCTTGTCGTCGGTGCGGTCACGCTCTTCCATGCCGAGATCGTAATAATGCAGATCGATGTCGAGATAGGGCTTGATGAGCCGCTCGCGGATCCACTCCCAGATAATCCGGGTCATCTCGTCGCCGTCGATCTCGACCACCGGATTTTTGACTTTTATTTTGGCCATGGCTCTCGTTCCGCTTTCTCTCTTGGATGGGGAGGATGCGATGGCTCTAGGCAAAGCGCGCACCGGATTCAACATCTCATCGCGTGATTATAGCGGCCAATCCTTGCCAAAAGCCATAGCAAGCCCTCTGTCCGCCGTTGTGTTGACGGACATCAGCGCCTAAATAGCCAGATATGGAACCTGATACAGACAGTTTGCGCGGCGCGGCCATGCCGGGCGACTCGCAATCCGGCGTCAAATGGCGCTTTCCCGCAGTTCACCCTGAAGGCCGAAAATTCGGGGCAATTGCCATCGGCATTACCCTGCTGTTCTGGGTGGTCGGTTGGGGCGTCTTGGCTTGGCTAATGGCAGGCGTGAGCATTTGGGTGTTTGCGTTTTTTCGGGATCCAGTGCGGGCAACGCCGCAAGGGCAGGATTTGCTGGTTGCGCCTGCCGATGGCCTTATCACCCTGATCCAGACGGTAATCCCCCCACGCGAGATTGCGGGCGTGGATGGTATCGGGACCGCGCCGATGGTGCGTGTATCGATCTTCATGAGTGTATTCGACGTGCATATCAATCGTACCCCCATCAGCGGCACTGTGCGACAAGTGGTCTATATCTCCGGCAAGTTTATCAATGCGGACCTCGATAAGGCTAGCGAGGACAATGAGCGCCAACATATCGTGGTGGAGCGCGGTGACGGACTGCGCATCGGCTTCACCCAGATCGCCGGGCTGGTGGCGCGCCGGATTGTGCCTTTCGTGAAAACGGGTGATGTGGTGGCGGCAGGCCAGCGCATCGGCCTCATTCGCTTCGGGAGCCGGGTGGACATTTATCTGCCCGAAGGGACCGCGCCGCGTGTCGTGCTGGGGCAGCGCACTATCGCTGGAGAGACGGTTATCGCCAAGCTAGGCGAGGCAGAGAATTTGCGCGGGATTTTCCAGTGAGGCGCCGCCGCGCCATACCAAGGGGTTTGCGGCGCGGCATCTCGCTGCGTCAGGTAGCGCCCAATGCGGTGACTGCGATGGCGTTGTGCTTCGGCCTGACGGGCGTGCGCTTTGCGATGAGCGGCCAATGGGAATTTGCGGTGGCCAGCGTCATTCTCGCCGGGGTTTTGGACGGGCTGGATGGCCGTATCGCTAGGCTGCTACAGGGAGAAAGCCGGTTTGGAGCGGAGCTGGACTCTCTGTCTGATTGCATTGCTTTCGGGGTTTCGCCCGCGATCATCATTTATCTTTGGTCGTTGCAGCATATGCCTAAGCTGGGCTGGGTATTCGCGCTGGCCCATGCGCTGATGTGTGCCCTAAGGCTGGCGCGCTTCAATGCTGCGATTGATGCCGACGAGCAGCCACATAAGTCCGCAGGCTTTCTTACGGGTGTGCCTGCGCCTACTGGTGCCGGCCTATTGTTCGTACCGCTCTACTGCTGGTTTGTAACGGATAATGATCTGTTTCGCGCTTGGTATGTGGTGGCTCCCTGGACTGCGCTGGTCGCATTTCTGATGATTTCCAGTCTGGCGACCTACAGCTGGTCGGCGCTCCGATTACGCCGCACAATCCGGCTCGAGGCCATTGCACTGGCAGGACTCCTTGCAGCACTACTGCTCACCGTTCCGTGGCTTACTCTATTGGTGATCTCTACGCTTTATCTTGCCATGATTCCATTTGGAGTGAACGGTTATCGCAAAGTGAGGGCCGCAACAGCAAAAAGCTAATTCAGTGGTTTTCCTCAGGCCGCAAGCCGGGCTGGGCCAATATTAGCGTGCTTAGTGGGTTCCCCAAGAATGACCATTTTCTCCCTGGTTGGAGGGAGGGGTGCAATCTCTTTTCCGGGATACACTTCCAGCCTTAGCGCCGCCAGCATCTTTGGGCCGTGGCTTTTCAGCATGGAACTGATTATTCCGACAGCCACCATCAATGCGATGGGGAAAATTACTGCGGTTACTGTCATCATAGTCGCCACCTTCATTCCTTTTCCTGCTCACTAACGCATATCAGCGCTTACAGGTTCCATGTTCACTATATGTTCTCATCATTACGGCCTGTCAACTGCCTATTTCACCTTGCAATCCATGGCCCGTCAGACTAATGGCCCGCCATTCCACATGGGATTCGCACATACCGGTGCCGGATTTTAATTCGGTTACTGAATCCCAGAGGCACAACCGGAAGGAGAAAGACCATGGCGGCCCCTGTCGTCACCATACAGCAATTGATTGAGGCCGGAGCGCATTTCGGCCACCAGACCCACCGCTGGAACCCCCGCATGAAGCCGTATATCTTCGGCGAGCGGAACGGCGTTCACATCCTTGACCTCAGCCAGACCGTGCCACTATTCGCGCGCGCGCTAGAGTTTGTGGCAGGGACAGTGGCTGCGGGCGGCAAGGTCCTGTTCGTTGGCACCAAGCGCCAGGCACAGGAAGCGATTGCCGAGAGTGCCCGCAAGTCAGGCCAGCATTTCGTCAACCATCGCTGGCTGGGTGGCATGCTCACCAACTGGAAAACGATTTCCGGTTCGATCAAGCGCTTGAAAACGCTGGAAGAGAAGCTCTCGGGGGATACCCACGGCCTCACCAAGAAGGAAGTGCTCCAGATGACGCGCGAGCGCGACAAGCTGGAAATGAGCCTCGGCGGTATCCGTGATATGGGCGGCATTCCGGACGTGATGTTTGTGATCGACGCCAACAAGGAAGAACTGGCGATCAAGGAAGCCAACACGCTGGGCATTCCGGTGGTGGCGATCCTCGATTCGAACGTGAAACCTGATGGCATCGCGTTCCCGGTTCCGGCGAACGATGACGCCAGCCGCGCGATACGCCTCTATTGCGAAGCGATTGCAACCGCAGCTACCCGTGGCAACCGTGGCGCCCAGCAGGCCTCCGGCGTCGATGTCGGAGCGCTGGCGGAGCCGCCAGCCGAGGAAGCCGTCGCCGCCGAAGCGTAAGTTTCGCCAGATTGCAATATTTTCTGGGCAGGGCGCTTGGCGGGATAACCGATGAGCGCCCGTCCGTTTGTAAAAACCTCTTTCAAAGGAAATGACGATGGCCGAGATTACTGCTGCCGCTGTCAAGGAACTGCGTGAGCGTTCCGGCGCAGGCATGATGGATTGCAAGAAGGCTCTCACCGAAACCAATGGTGATATGGAAGCGGCGATTGACTGGCTGCGCGCCAAGGGTCTTGCGGCTGCGCAGAAGAAATCGAGTCGCACTGCCGCCGAAGGGTTGGTCGGTGTTGCGGTTGCTGGCACCAAGGGCGTTGCGGTTGAGGTCAACAGCGAGACGGATTTCGTCGCCAAGAACGAGCAGTTTCAGGACTTTGTGCGCAATGTCACCCAGGTGGCGCTCAGCACTGGCATGGCGGATGCAGAGGCGCTGGCCTCTGCCGATTATCCGGGCGGCGGCACGGTATCTGAAAAGCTCGTCGCCAACATCGCCACCATCGGCGAGAATCAGACGCTGCGCCGCGTGGGCAGCGTTTCCGTGAGCAACGGGCTTGTGGTCGATTATGTCCATAACGCGGTGGTGCCGGGACTTGGCAAGATCGGTGTGCTGGTCGCGCTTGAGGGCGATGCTGCGGCGGACGTGCTCCAGCCGCTCGGAAAGCAGCTCGCGATGCACATTGCGGCAGCCTTCCCGCTGGCGCTGTCGGCGGACCAGATCGACCCTGCCCTGCTGGAGCGTGAGCGTTCCATCGCGGCGGAAAAGGCGGCCGAGAGCGGCAAGCCCGCCGAGATTGTCGCCAAGATGGTCGATGGCTCGGTAGCGAAGTTCGCCAAGGAGAATGCGCTTCTGTCTCAGTTGTTCGTGATGGATAACAAGACACCGATCGCTGATGTTGTTGCCAAGGCAGCGAAGGAGGCGGGCTCTTCGATCACTCTCAAGGACTATGTCCGCTTCCAGCTCGGCGAAGGTATCGAGAAGGAAGAGAGCGATTTCGCGGCGGAAGTCGCGGCTGCCGCTGGCGTCTGATCTAATGATCTAAATTTATTTCCGGGTGCCTCGGCGCTTGGCACAATGGTGCGCTGATACAGAAGCATTTTCAGGAAAAGTGGGAACCGGCTTTCCGCCTGAAAATGCTTCTTTTTTTGTTGTGGCCATTTTCCGGGTTGATGGGCGTTTACGCCCAGCGCGAAAATGGTCTAGGGTGCGCGCCATTCCTGTATCTGAAGCGGATTCACAAGCTCTATGACACGCCCCACACCTCAACGCATCCTGCTGAAACTGTCTGGCGAAGTGCTTATGGGCGAGGGTGCGTTTGGCATTGATCCGGCGACGGTGGATCGGATCGCGGGCGAAGTCGCCGCCGCAAAGGAGGCAGGCTTCGAGATTTGCATGGTCGTGGGCGGGGGCAATATCTTCCGCGGCCTTGCCGCCGCCGCCAAGGGCTTTGACCGCACTAGCGCCGACTATATGGGCATGCTCGCCACGGTGATGAACGCGCTCGCGGTGCAGAACGCGCTGGAGCGCATGGGGCACCAGACGCGCGTGCAATCCGCGATCCCGATGGAAACAGTGTGCGAGCCGTATATTCGCCGCCGCGCCATGCGCCATATGGAGAAAGGGCGGATCGTGATTTTTGCGGCGGGCACCGGTAATCCGTTTTTCACGACAGACACCGCTGCCGCGCTGCGTGCCGCTGAAATGGGCTGCGACGCGTTATACAAAGGCACCTCGGTCGATGGCGTCTATGATGCCGACCCCAAGAAGGTGGCCGCAGCAAAGCGTTATGACTCAGTGTCTTTTGACCGGGTCTTAAATGACAATCTTAAGGTGATGGATGCGTCTGCGGTGGCTTTGTGCCGCGAGAACAGCATCCCCATCGTCGTGTTCAACATCCGCGAAACCGGCAACCTCGCCCGCGTGCTGAGCGGAGACGGGATTGCGACAATCGTTGGCCCGGCTGCGGCCGAAGCGGCGTAATACAGGGACAATAAGGAGAGCGAAAATGGCCCAATTTGATAAGGCAGACCTGGAACGGCGCATGAAGGGCGCGGTGGAATCGCTTAAGGGCGATCTGTCCGGCCTGCGCACGGGGCGCGCCAATGTTTCGCTGCTCGATCCGGTCAATGTCGAGGTCTATGGCGCGCATATGCCGCTCAATCAGGTGGCGACCGTCTCCGCGCCGGAGCCACGCATGCTCTCTGTCCAGGTCTGGGACCGCAGCAATGTGACCCCGGTGGAAAAGGCGATCCGCTCGGCCGGGCTGGGCCTTAATCCCATCACCGATGGCCAGACTCTGCGCCTGCCGATCCCCGATTTGACCCAGGAAAGACGCAAGGAGCTGGCAAAGCTCGCCAGCCAATATGCCGAAAAGGCGCGTGTTGCCGCACGCAATGTGCGCCGCGATGGCATGGACAACCTCAAGACCGACGAGAAGAAAGGCGAGATTAGCGAGGACGAACGCAAACGCGCCGAAACCGAGGTGCAGAAGCTGACCGACAGCACTATTGCCGAGATCGACGCCGCCTTTGCGCACAAGGAAAAAGAAATCCTTGGCCAGTAAAGCCGCGCCTGTTCCTGCCAGTTCCGGCATAAACGCGGGTGTGCGCCATGTCGCTATCATCATGGATGGCAATGGTCGCTGGGCGAAGAAGCGTTTTCTGCCGCGCGCCGCCGGCCACAAGGCGGGCGTGGATGCCGTGCGCAGGACTGTGCGCGCCGCACGTGAGCTGAGGCTGGATTGTCTGACCCTCTATGCGTTTTCCTCGGAGAACTGGAAGCGGCCGGAGCAGGAAGTGGCGGATCTCACGGGCCTGCTGAAGCATTTCATCCGAGCGGACCTTGAGGAGTTTCACACCAACAATGTGCGCCTGCGCATCATTGGCGATTATAGCGCGTTTGACCAGGAGGCGATCGAGTTGATCGATAGTGCACTGGCAAAGACGCGTGACAATCTGGGTTGCACTCTCGTCATTGCGCTCAATTATGGTTCGCAAGACGAGGTGGCGCGGGCTGCGGCGAAAGCGGCTGCAAAAGGGGCTATAACCGCACAGACCATAGAAGCTGAACTGGATACTGCGGATCTTCCTCCGCTTGATCTCCTGATTCGCACGTCGGGTGAGGTTCGGCTTTCCAATTTTCTGCTGTGGCAGGCTGCCTATGCGGAACTTTATTTTACAGATATCCTCTGGCCGGATTTCGACAAAAAGGCGCTGGAAGCAGCGTTGGAAAATTTCGCCGCGCGAGAGCGCCGTTATGGCGGCTTGTGATGAAGGGAAGGGCGATTCGGGAGGTCCAATCCGATCTGCCTGTTCGCTTCGCTTCGGCAGTCGTGATGATAACGATAGCCGGGCTGGGGCTATGGGCGGGCGGGCTTTTGCTCGCGTTGTTGGTATGGGCGCTCGGCCTTGGTTTGCTGTGGGAATATTGGGGGCTTGTCGCGCGGATCACCCCGAATGCGGGTGAGAGACTGGTGTGGATGGCCGGGGGCGTTGTCTATATTGGCGGCGCCTGCTTTTGTCTCCTGCTATGCCCCCCAGAGC
>JAGNYO010000050.1 GCA_017984895.1 Sphingobium sp.
AGGAATAAGCGATGAAGAATTTCAAGGGTAACGGGACGAACGTCCCCCTGCCTGCGCCGTATGCCTTTACCAGCGGCGGATGCTTTCTGGTCGGTTGGCTGTTCGCGGTAGCTTCGGCTGCCGCAGCTTTGGGTGAGATCGTTGCGGGCGCGACCCGTGGCGTATTCGATCTCGCCAAGGCAACCGGCGAGGCGTGGACTGTCGGCGCCAAGATCTATTGGGACAATACGAACAAGCGCTGCACAACCACCGCCAGCGGCAACACGCTGATCGGCGTGGCGCTCGCCACTGCGGCAAGCGGCGATACTGTGGGCACGGTCCGCCTCGGCATCGTCGCCTAACCTCTGATTGCCGCGATTTCCGAGCCGCCGGATGAAATCCGGCTCAAAATCGCTCCTTCTCCCCGGCGGGTCGCACCCAACCGCCCACCTCGAAAGGCCGCGCCTCCGGTTCGCCGGGACGCGGCCTTTCGATTTTCCCCACGCAGGAGTTTTCCCCGATGCGCCAGATCATCCTCCACACCGCGAAAGCCATCGCCCGCGACGCGACGCGCCCCGGTGAATTTTTGTTCACCGATGCGGGCACCGTGCTCGCCGTGCCCTCCGAAGGCCTCTCCGCCGAACAAGCGGACGCCTGGATCAAGGATGGCACCGCAGCGCCGCACACCACCCAGAAAGCCAAAAGCGCCGACTGATGGGCATGCCGGTTGCCGATCTCGCCGCCATCCACGCGGCCTTTGCCGATCCGGTGGTCTATACCGGCGCGGGGCTGACCGCCGCGCCGCTCACCGCCATCTGTTCGGATGTGCCAGCGGACGCCTTCCTCGGTGCTGGCGCCACGGCCCGGCATATCAGTTTCGAATTTCGCGCAAGCGATCTGCCCTCCGCCCCCGGCAAGGGCGACATCATCGTGCATGACGGCGTGAACTGGTCCGTCATCGATATCGTCCGCCGGCGCGATATCGCGGCGTGGAGCCTCAGCGTCGAGAAAGCGCTATGACCGCCATTCGCGAGACGATCCTCGCCGCGGTCGAGGCGGCTCTGAATGCCACCTCCGCGCTGGAGGTGGAGCGCATGCCCTCGGGCGATCCCGCGCGCTTTCCCGCGCTGCATATTCATGATGACGGGCAAAGCCAGACAGAGGCGGAGGTTTATGCAAGCCGCCAGACCCTCGCGCTCTCGATCGAGGGATTTGTCGAGGGGAGCGGCGGAACTGCCGCGCATACAGCGCTCAATGCGCTGCATGCCGAAGCCGTGCAGGCCATCTGCGCGCTGGAAAACCCCGCCGCCAATATCGAGGTGATCGAGCCGGGCGATCTGCGCATCGCCGCTGCCGCTCTCGCCTCCGCCCGCCGCCTCGCTTTCTCTCAGGATTTCGCGATCACCTTTGCCCACCGCCGGGGTGACCCGGAAACCCTCTAAACCCCATAATTTTCCGCAAAAGGAGCCTGCCTCATGGACCAGATTATCCGCCCGGATAACAGCGTGCTGCTGTTCAAGCTGGAGTCGCCCGAGGGCGTCGACGCCAGCCCCACCGCCGCCGATGCCTTTGTCTTTCTGAAAGGCGGGTTCAGCTATAACTCGCCCTACAAGGAAGAGACCACCAACGAGGCAACCGGCTCGCTGGTGGCGGGCGCGCCGCAGGTGGTGGGCCAGCCTGCCGAGATTTCGATCAGCTTTGTGATGAAGGGCGCAAACGCCGGCTACACCGCCAGCGTCAAGCCGCCGCACCACGCGCTGCTCTCTGCCTGCGGTATGCGCGGTGTGTTCCAGGCCGCAATCGCCGCCGCCGCGCTCACCGCCGGTTCGGCCACCTCGGCCACGCTCGGCACCGGATTTGGCAGCACGGCGCAGGCCTATTGTGGCATGCCTCTGGTGTTCACCGCGGGCGCAAACTCTGGCCGCACCAGCCTGATCTCTGATTATACCGCTGGCAAGGTCGCGACTTTGGTCGACAGTTTCACGACTGCGCTGGACAATACACACGGCGCCAGCATCCCCGCCAACTGGACCTACGCCGGCACCAGCCCGCAGGATGCCGCCGCCCGCGCGACCGATCACCCTTCGGGCACGCTCTATATTTACGAAGACGGCACGCTGCTCAAATATGTCGGCTGCCGCGGCGTCATCACCGAATGGGGCGGAGACACCGCCAAGCCGGGCCAGATGACGGTGAAGCTGCTGGGCATTTTCGCGGGCAAGGTGGATGCCGCCGTGCCCGCCGTCACGCTGCCGCTGCATCTGCCGCCAATCCTGGTGCAGGGTGTCGGCCGCCTCGACCCCGCCTTTCTGGTCAACCGCAAGGGTTTGCCGATTGACAAATGGGCACTCGCCGCCAACGCCGAATCGGAAAGCCCCGGCGATCCCAACACCAACTGGGGCTTCGGCAGCGCGATCATCGGCGGGCGCGGGCCTCGGCTTGAGTGCGATCCCAAGTCCACGCTGGTGGCGACGCGCGACATCCTCGCGGAAATCGGCGCTTTCAACCAATATACCGGCGCGATCCGCGCGATGGGCAGCGCCAACAACCGCTGGGGCATCACCCTGCCGCTGTTGCAGCCGGTTGCACCTGATCCGGGCACCTCCGGCTCGCTGCGCACCGAGCAACAGCGTTATGCCGTGCTCAGCCACGGCAAGGATAGCAACGGCCGCGATGGCGACGCTATCCTGAGCTTCTGGTGAGGCTGGCATGATCCTGTCTTCAACATCGCCCACCGCCGCGCTCACATTCACGCCGAACTGGCTGGAGGGCACGGCGGCCGCCCCGGTCTATCACTTACGCGCAGGCACCGTGATGGAGCGCGAGCTGATGGAGGCCGAGATGGCCGGCGAATATCAGGCCGGGTCCGTCTGGCAGCCGGAGCTGCGCGACGCGATCTGCGCCGGTTTTGCCGCGCTCGGCGGAGAGGACGCGGAAACGCTGCTTGCCCTCGCCGAGTCGCATTTCTCCGGCACGATCGAGGATGCGGCGCAGCAGGCGGTCTATGACGAGGCGCTGGATGTGCTGGCGCGGCACTGGCCGGACTATCGCCGCCTGGTGGCGCAGAGCGAGCGGCGCGAGGCGATTATCCGCCTTGTCGCCTTTTCGCGCTTTTGCTGCGGGTGGGAGAATGTGCGCGATGCAAAGGGCGTGCTGGTGGAGTTCAGGCGCGGGGCAGATGGCCGGGTGGCCGAGGCTGCCCTCGCCCGCATTCCCCGGTTCGAGATGCAGGCCGCGGGCGGCGCCGCCTATCGCCTGCAATATCCCGAGCTGAGTGCGGAAAAAAACTCCGCGCCGCCCTCACCGTCCGCAGACGGCCCGGAGATTTCGACTGCGGACGCACCAACGGGGGCGGATGGATCATCCCCGGAGACGCAGACAAATGGGCCGAAAACCCCAGAGTGATCTTGCCGCGCTGGCTGTTCTGGGTGGTCGACCTGTGGATGCGCACCCGGCTTGATGCGCCGCAGGGCGTGCTGGGCGTGCGCGGCGCGCCATCGCTGCCCTGCGCTGGTGCCTGGCAGGACCAGCCCGCCGCACTGATGGACGCATTCATGATTTTGGACGGGATTTTGGCGCAGGAACAGAAGGGCGCGGCATGAGCGGTGTGCGGATCGATATCGACAGGGCAGAAATCGACGCTCTCTCGCAGACTCTCATCACCAATGTTTTGACCCACGCCAAACGGGCGGTAGCCGCGCAGACGCGCGGTCTCGAAAAGGATATTGAGGCACTCACCCGGCAAAACGTGCCGGGCAACTTGTGGCGGGGCTGGAAAAGCGCCGTTCACCCGCGCGGAAACCGTCTGGCCTATGAGCCGACCGGAACGGTTTTTGTTAACGGCGGTGCGCGCAGTCGAGGGGCTATGGCCTACTGGACTGAACCGGGCGTCAACAAGGCGCGCTCTGGCTTTTGGCTCGCCGTACCGACCGAGGCAGCGGGTCCGCGCGGTCGTTCGCGTGATCTTACCCCCGGGGAGTGGGAGCGGCGCAACGGAATGCGGCTGCACTTCGTCTATCAGGGTGGCGGAAAGCCCGCCCTGCTTGTGGCGCGGCAAGTGTTGGCCGGTGCCAACGGGAAAGGGGTGCGCGCCACGACCGGAAGGCGGCTGCAGAATGCGCGCTATCAGGGTGCAAAGACGCAGGACGTGGTGATTTTCTTTTTGATCCCGTTTCAGCGGTTCGCCAACAAGTTCAGCGTCGCTCCGGCGATTGAACGACGCGGTAAGATGTTGATCGAGGATTTCGAGAGCCGTATGGCGAAGGTCAACAAGTCGACCTAGAGGGTGTACTGATGGTTATGAGAATATGTTCTTGGTTGACCGCCCTCTGCATGGTTGCTGGTTGTTCCAAGCCGGAGGATACCGTAATTGCCAAGGCAGAGGAAACCATTCGCCATCAACTAAAGGACCCGCAGTCCGCAACCTTCCGAAATGTTGAAAAATGCCCGGAAGGTAATATCGTAGTTGGCGAGGTAAACGGCAAAAATAGCTTTGGCGCTTATGTTGGTTTCAGAAGCTTTGCAATCGTCAATGGCGCCCCTTTCTTGCAAAGCGGCGAGCATGCTTGGGAAGAACTTTACATGATAAAGGTGGGCAACGCTTGTTATAAGGGCGGGAATGCGAAACTGGATGAGTTTATAAACCAGTCCGACCCACAAGTTTTTACTGACGAGGAATTTGCGCGCGATCAGATAATGTCTGAGATTAGTGACACAGTGAACGCCGCAAATGCATCGAAAAGCGCGGTGGGGAAATGAACCTATTCCACATCGAGTGCTGAGTTGAGAAGCCTGCGGATTGCTTCGGGGCGAGACGGTTGATCTGATTGGCGTCGTGACCAATCATCAATGCGCTCGGCGAGGTCTTCTGACATTGTAAAATGTTGGGCTACAGTGGATTTGCGCGGGCGTCCACGGCCTCGCTTTTTTTCTGTAGAGTTTATTATTGACGCCATAGACAATAATCTGTACAGGAAAATGCAGAGCGACGCAAGGTGGCTGCCTCACGTCGCTCCTAACCGATCACATGGAGGTGACCATGCAACAGGCTGTGCAATGCCTTACGCTAATGCCAGACAATTTGTCATCCGGCATGTTTCAAGAATGCGCCGCGCCGGAGGATGCGCGGATGGAAACCCTGCATGCCCGGCTGAACCGACTGCGCACCCTCATCGGCACACTGCGCGATGTCGAGTATGAGGATGACCGGGTGGATGATGTTCTGGGCTGCATCGAGCACAGTGTGGATGGCTTGCTGATGCTATCCGGTGATGAGGCGCGGTTGGTGAACGCGATGCCACACGGGATGGACCCGGTGTCGAGCCGCCCCAGCTATCGCAGCTTTGCGGAGAAGATGGCATGAGCGCGCAGGTTGTCCCGTTCCCGCAACAGCGGGCCTATCCATATGGTCGCGCTCCGGCGTTCGATCCCTCTAACCCGGCGCATGCCGAGGCATGGCAACTGATTCACGAACTGGGCGCGAAGCCCAACGGCTTTTTCACCCGGCCCTGGGCTTCTGACCCCAAGGCAGAGGAGGCGGCACAATGAACGCGCTGGTGGAAATCAGGGACGGAGCGGCGCGGGCGAACAGCCTGGTCGTGGCAGACAAGTTTGGCAAGCAGCACAAGGATGTGTTGCGGGCCGTTACCGTTCTCGCAAAAAGCCGTCCTGATCTTGAGCGCAATTTTGCGCCTATGATCCGGCAGGTTGAGATCGGCAAAGGTGGCAGCAGGGCGAGCCGCTACTTCGAGATGGACCGCAAGGGCTTCATGCTGCTGGTGATGGGGTTCACCGGAGAGAAGGCGCTGGACTGGAAGATCAGGTTTATCGACGCGTTTGACCGGATGGAGGCTCTGCTCTCTGTGCCGCAGAATGATGACGACGAGGAGGGGTTTGCCCTTGCGGCGTCACCCGCGCCGCCTGATCTGCCCTTTGTCGAGCGAATGAAAGTGGAGCCACCGACGATCCAGCTGGCCTATGTGCGCGAAATGCGCCTCGCGCGCGGGCGGCCCGGCGCAATCCGCGCGATGGTGGCGCTGGGCTGGGAAGAGGAAGAAGAGACCGGCGCGGGCGCGCTGACCGCGATGCTGCCCCGGTATGATCCTGATCTGGAAGGGCTGGCGCGATGGCTGGATGAGCGCACGGTGCGATCGCCCGGAGAGCGGATTCGCACGGCGGCGTTGTGGCAGGATTGGCGACACTGGTGCGCGCAACAGGGCTTTGATGCGCGCAATGACTGCTGGTTTGGCAAATCCTTGCCCAGGCTGGGTGTGGCGCGCCGCAAGAGCGGGGTCAGCATCTGTGTGGGTGTGCACCTGAAGAACTGAGTTTTCCGCCGAATTTCGGCATTTTTTCAACAGGCTGCGGGGTGTTCTGCCCCGTGGCCCGCAATGCGTTGAGGACTTTATGGCTGCAGAGATTATTGCCCGCCTCGGTCTCAACGCCGAAAATTTCTCTAAAGGTCTGGGCAAGGCGGTGGCGGGCCTCGGCCCCCAGATGGAACAGGCAGCAAAGACCGCTTCGGCCAAGTTTGACGCCGCGCTGGCACCTGGCCTCGCTTCCGCCGAACGTCGGATAAAGAAGACGCTTGAGCAGGCGGCGAAGGTATCGGTTCCGGGCGATGCGCTGACCCTCGATGTATCCGGGGCGCGGGCCTCGGCACTTGCGCTGGAGCAACAGGCAGCATCCGCGCGTTCGCTCGCACTCGCGATGGAGGAGGTGCAGCGCGAGAGTCAGCAGGTGAGCAAGGCGCAACAGCTTGAACTGGTTGCCGCTCAATCCGTTGCCCAAAAGTTCGAGGAGCAGGCGCGCGCTGCCCGTAACCAAGCAACTGCGCTGGAGCAGGTGCAGGCCCAGCTTGGCCGCGTAGCAGGTGCCCAGGCGTCAGCTGCCGCGTCCTCTGGAGCGATGGGTGCGAGCCTCGATACCGCAGCCAAGCGGACCGGCAACTTTCGCTATGCCATGGTAGGCGCCGGACAGCAGCTACAGGACATAGCGATCAGCCTTCAGGGCGGGCAGCGCGCCAGCGTTGTTTTTGCCCAGCAGCTTCCGCAGCTCGGCTTTGCGCTCTCGGGTCTTGCAGGCTCATCGAAGAAGTCGCTGTCGGCGCTAGGCGCGCTGGGCGGCTTTTTGTCTGGCCCGTGGGGCTTGATCGTGCCTGCGGCGGCATTTGTACTTGGCCCACTGATCGACAACATCTTCGAAGCAGGTGAAGAAGCGAACAAGGCAAAGCCGAAAATCGACAAACTTGCACAGGCAATGTTGGATTTGCGCAACCAGATGCGCGTCGATCTTGGCGGAGCTTACAATGCTGTCAACACCGAGTTTCTTGCCGCCAGCGCACAGGTTGCGCAGGAGCAGGCCCGCGTTGATCGCATTCGCGCAGGTGGTAATCTTAAGGGCGGCAAGAGCTACGGTCTGAAAAAGGCAGAAGAGGATCTGGCCGCCGCCAAGGTAAGGCGAGATGCTGCAAAAGTGGAACTCGATGCTGCGGATACCAGAAGAAAACTTCAGGACCGCCTCGAAGCACATGATAAAAAGGTTACCGGCACCGGCGGCACCCGCACCACCCGCGCGAGCAACGACAACGAATCTGCGCGAGCCGCCGAGCGGGCTGAAAAGGCGGATCAGCGCCGCCTCGACAACCTGCGCGAGATGCAGCAGCAGGAGCAGGATATGGCGCGCATCGCGCAGATCCGCGCCGAGCAGGGCGAAGCCGCCGCCGAAATAGAAGAAGCGCGGCTCGATATCATCCGCCAGTTCCCCGAATATGAGGGCAAGAGCGTCGAGCAGATCGCGAAGGCGCTCGATATCAGCGTCGAGCAGGCCAAGACCGAGCAGGACATCTACGAACTGCTGAAAGCCCAGCGGGCAGAGCGGATCGGCAGCGCCGCCGCCGCCGCGGACGAGGCGCGCTATCGCGATGAGGAATATGCGCGCGGGCAGGAGATTTTCCGCCGCATCAAGAAAGAGCGCGAGGAACAGGCGGACGCAGAGCGTCGCCAGATAGAGGATCTGGCGTATCTGTTCGAGGATGTGTTCCGCGATGGCGTGGGCGCGGTGTGGGATCATTTCAGGCGCGAGGGCGAGCGCGCCCTGGCCGACCTCGCCGCCGAGCAGGTGCTTACCCTTTTGAGCAAGGCTGGCATCGGTAGCGATGCACTCAAGTCGATTGGAAAAAATGCCGGACTTGGTAGCGCGGCGGCGGGTGCAAGCGGTGGCAGCAACATCGGCGGTGCCATCGGCGGCGCGCTTGGCGGCGCACTCGGCAAGGAAGTTCTGGGCAAGGCGCTGGGCAAATTCGCCGGCCCGGTTGGCTCTATTGTTGGTGGCTTGATTGGTGGCGCAATCGGCGGGCTGTTCAAGAAAGCCAAATATGGCACCACGGTGCTTTCCAACGGCCAGCTTTCCACCGCGGGCAACAGCGGTTCGGCGCGTTCGGCCTCGGTCGGCGGCGCGAACAGCATTCAGGATGGGCTTGCGGGCATTGCCGAGGCGTTGGGCGGCGACATCGGCAACTATAATGTCTCGATCGGCACCTACAAGGGCAAGTGGCGCGTGTCGCCCACCGGCGCTGGTGGCAAGCTCAAGGTCAAGAACGGCGCGGTCGATTTCGGCAAGGAGGGGCAGGCCGAGGCGATCCGCTTCGCGATTTCCGATGCGCTGTCTGACGGCGCAATCAAGGGTATATCGGACGCGGCGCAGCGCATCCTCAAATCCGGGCAGGACCTCGACAAGGCCTTGGCGAAAGCGGTCGATATCGAGAGCTTGCCTAAGCTGCTGAAAGCCCGGCTCGACCCCGTTGGCGCGGCGCTCGATGCGGTGGACGACAAGTTCACCAGGCTCGCCGCCACGCTGAAAGAGGGCGGCGCCAGTGCCGAGCAGATTAGCCAGGCGCGGCAATTGTGGCAGCTGGAGCGCGAGGACACGCTCAGCCAGATCGGTCAGGCGAGCGCGGGGCTGAAGGATTTCCTTTCCGGCCTGAAAGCCGGTTCCTCCAGCCCGTTTTCCCTGCGCGATCAGGACAAGGCCGCGCGCGAGGCACTGGCGCCGTTTCAGGCAAAAATCGCCGCCGGGCAGACGATCGATGTCGATGCCTTCACGCAGGCGGCCGATACCTTCCTGGGTGTGCAGCGCGGGATTTATGGTAGCACCGGCCCGTTTTTCGAGGCGCTGGCGCAGGTTTCGCAACTGACCGAGCAGGCGATCGCGAAAATCGACGCGCAAACCACCGGCACCGGGGCGGCGAAAGACCCGTTTGCGGAGCTGACGGCCACATCGACGCAGGCCATCGCCACCAACACGCAGGCCGCCGCGCAAATCCTCGATCAGCAGACCCTTCTTCTCGCGCAGATCCGCGATGCGCTGGCTGTTGGCGGGAAGTTTGGCACGGCCGCGTGGCTGACTGCTGCCCGCGGCTTTGCGGCGGCGGCGTAAATGGCGGCGCTCCCCTCCGATATAGCGCTGGCCAAGCGGCCTGCGGTGATTGTCGAGCAGGCAGACTCCGCGTTGCAGACCCGCTTTCCCGCCGCGCGCGATGGCCGGGAATCGCCCGCGACAGGCCATTTCGACAGCGCGACCGATGGCGCATCTGCGCTCAGCTTACGTTTTGCGTTGATCGGCACCGTGCGCCGCCGCTGGCAGGTGGATGTGGCAGACCTGATCCAGCCCGCGCTGGCATCCGGCCTGCCCTGTTGGCGCCTGACGGACGCGGAACAGGGCGTGGACGCGGTGTGCCTCGTCAGCCGCATCGAGGTGGATTTTGAGAATGAAACGACCGGGCTGGAGCAGTTGGGATGAGTAACGCAACCATCCTCAAGCCCAAGCCGATGACGGTGCTGAGCGGCACAAATACGCTCTCCGGCTATGCCGCCGCCAATGCTGCCAATGATTATATGGGCGTGGTGTGGAAGGCGCAGAGTGCTGGTTCCGCGCTGCAATGGATCATTGTGGACATGGGCGCGGATGTCGCCGTGGACACGGTTGTCCTGCTGGGGCTGACTGGTGCCCTCTCGACCTGGACGCTGCGGATCGATGCGGCGACGCAGGCGCAGGGCAGCGGGTTCGGCGCCGGCACGTTTCACCAATATGCATCGGTGCCGCTGCTCGCCGGTTCGGCCGCCACCAGCAGCGCGCGTGGCCGCGCCTATTGGGAAGCGCCAGCAGGCGGACCGGCGGCGGCGCGCTATTTCCGTATCGTGATCGACACGCTTGTGAACAACACCGCGATCACCATCGCCCGCGTGGTGCTGGGAACGCGCATTCGCCCCACCCGCAATTTCGATTTTGGTGCGGTGTTCGGGCTGCGTGATACCGGCCTTGCGGATTTCTCGCGCCGGGGCGTTCTGCTGCGCACGCGCGGCATGAAGCTGCGCAGCGTGGGCCTGAGCTTCAACAGCCTTTACCGCGATGAGGTGGAGAGCTTTATCCACCCGCTGATCGAGAAAGTCGGCGGCACAGGGCCGATTGCGCTGATCCTCGATCCCGATGCCCATGCCCAGCGCCAGAACCGCATCTGGTTTGGCCCGCTGACCGGCGATCTCGGCACCATCTGGGCCAGGGCGAATGCGGGGTTCCAGTGGCAGGCCAACATCGTTGATCTTGAATCCTTCGCGGGTGACGCATGAAGGCGTATCTGGCGCAGATTGACGGGTGGAGCGGCAGCACGGCGACCAGCGTCTATCTGGCGAGCTATGATGACGAGAGCCTGTGCCACCTGAATGGCCAGACATGGCTGCCCGCAATCGCGCGGTTGCCGGTGCTGCGCTATGATTTTTTCGACGGCGATTTCTCTGGCCAGATCGTGGCGCCCACCGGCGCGCTGGCGGTGCAGACCGAGGCGCTGGGCGCGTTTCCCGCGCTGGCGCTGCATGATGCGCGTATCCGCATCTGGCAGGGCGATCTCGGCGCGGCGTGGGGCGGCTTTGCCGTGCTGTTCGACGGGCGGATAGAAACCCAGCCCGATATCGCGGATGGGCTGGCGCAGCTCAGCATCGGCGTGGATGACAGCTGGCTCGATAAGCCGTTCCTCGGCACCTATGCCGGGACTGGCGGGATCGAGGGCGGCGCGGAGATCAAGGGCGCGGTCAAGCCCCGGCTGTTTGGCGCGCCGCGCTTTGCAGATGCGGTGCTGATCGATGCGGTGAACAACGTCTGGCAGCTTTCCGTGGGGCCGATCAACCAGGTGGAGCTGGCGTTTGACCGCCTCTCCCGCTTTGGCGCGCCCACCGGCGATCATGCCAGCCTCGCGGCGCTGATCGCAGCCACGATTGCGCCGGGAAGCTGGGCCACCTGCCTTGCCTCCGGCCTCGTGCGCTTTGGCGCGCCGGGGGACGGGCTGCTGACGTTTCATGCGCGCGGAGACAGCGGCGGCACCGGGGGCTGGGTGCGCAAGCCGGGCGCGATCATCAGCCGCATTGCCGAGATCATGGGCGCATCGGCCAAGGTGAACGCCGCCAGCCTCACCGCGCTGGATAGCGCGCGCCCGTGGAACATCAGCCTTGCGGTGCGCGAACAGACGACGCCGCGCGAACTGATCCTCAGCATCGCGCAGAGCGTGGTGGCCACGCCGGTGATCGACTGGCTGGGCCAGCTGCATGTGCACCCGGTGCCGGTGCCCGAAAGCGCGACACCCGTGGGCACGCTGGCGGCCGATGGCTCTGCCCTGCCCCCGGTGGCCCGCGTGGCGCAACAGCCGATTGCGCCGCCGTTCTGGCGCGTGGCGCAGCAGGCCGAAGTGACGCAGCGCGTGCACGCCGACAGCGAGATTGCAACCATTGACCTCGCCACCGCCGGAGATGTTGCCGCCGCCCAGGCCGCCGCCGATGCGGCGCAGGCCGATGCCGACGCCGCGCTCACGACGCTCACGAATATTGCTTCGGACAGCCTGTTGACGCCGGACGAGAAGCCGCGCGTCATTCAGGACCGGGACGCGATTGTGGCGGAGCAATCCGGCATCGACGCGCAGGCGACGGCTTTCTCGATCACGACCGAAAAGACGACTTATGACACCGCCGTCTCGGCGCTCACCACCTATCTGGCGACGCTCACCAGCCCGGTGCTGTGGTCCACCCTGACCGGCAACACGACGATTGTGGGTAGCACGTTCCGGCAGAAGTTTCTGGATGTGTATGCGGCAAGGCAGGCGCTGTTGAACAAAATTGCGGCGGAGGCGGCGAAGCGGGCGGACTGGTCGCTGCTCAATGGCGTGCCTTACGACGAGATATTCAACAGCGACGATGATGTTGTGCTGGGTCTTAATCCTGTATTCGCGGCATGGTCTGGCAGCTATCCTGACGGATATGTCAATTGGGTAGGCGGTGCGCCGACCAAGGAAACGAGCATCGTTCGTGTCGGTAGCAATGCGGTGCGGATGACGGCTTCTGGGTCCGATCGAGGCATCCAGATTGATGCGATAAATTTCACGTCGACGCCGCTTCCCGCAGGCACTTTCCTCTCCGGCGCGGTCGATTTCTATCTGGCAGCGCGCACCTCTGGCCTGCCAGGCATATTGGTCCGGCTCTATACCAACGCAGCCAGAACGACGCTCGTTGACACTGTAGTGCAGCCCGGCGCAACGACGGGCGCATGGCAGCGCGTGCCATGGACGGCGCGCGTCGGCGCTGGTCAGCAGATTTATGGCATCCGCATTTATGTGATGGCGAGTTGGACAGCGTTTCCCAGCGGGTCTTTCACCGGGGACGCAATTTTCGGCGATGTGCGTTTCGGCCTGTTCGACGCCACGACCGACAACAAGGCGGTTTCGATCGCGGCTGATGGCACGCTTTCCGGGGCAGGTGGAGGCGCGGTGACGATAACCGGGCTAGGATATTCGGGCGATCTCAACGCCACACGCAACGTTGTAACCTATTCTGCGACCGCGCCATCCTCGCCAGCCAACGGCGACCTCTGGGTTGATACCTCCGGCACCTTTGCGGTGTTCAAGCTGCGCTCTGGCGGAGCATGGGTGACGGGCGCGAACGCACTGTCGGCTTATAACACACTTTCTGGCAAGCCGGTGGCGTTGGCGGACATCAACACGACGGAGAGCAGCAAGCTCGCCGGGATTGCCGCGGGGGCCACCGTTGGCGCACCCTCTGGCACCAACGTGGGCAGCACTCCCGCCACGACGGTGGAGAGTGGGGCGAACAAGGGTAACGCTGGCCTCGACAGCGCGGGCAATGTGCTGGGAAATAAGGTCGACACCACAGCGGTTGTGGTGGGGGCGTTGTCCGGTTCCAACTATGTATCGATCGCCGGCCTTGTCAACACATCGACAACCTACGTCACGGCTGCGACGCTGACGATAACCCCGGACTCTGCGGACTCTGTGTTTCTCGTTTACCTCTCCATCACCGGCTATCAGCGGTGGACTGTCGGCCCGCTGGGTTATCATGTGCGGGTTTTCAATGGCCCTGCCGCGCTGGACTTTGACCTGCTGACGACGCCGGAAGTAACCAACGCATACACCACGGCCACGACATGGATGGCCGAAATGCACGGGCTGGCCGCAGGCGTGCCGGTGACGCTGACCCTGAAATTCAAGAAAATGGCCGGAACCGGCGATGCGGTCATTGATCGCGGGATTTTGGGAGCGCTGGAATTGAAGAGGGCTGCATGATGAACGGTTATTTTTTCAGCTATGATATCGCGACCGGGGAGCAGCGCTGGAAGGGGCGCGGCGATATTTCGATCCAGAACCTTCCCGCAGGCTTTGGCTTTGTCGCTGTATCCGAAGCGCATTTTGCCGGAAATCTGGTCGATGTGCCGCTGGCGAGCCTGCAATCGGGCATCAGCGCGCAGGTGAACGCCCGGCGGGACAAGGTTCTCCAAGGCGGCTTTCTTGTTTCTGGCGGCCTGCTGGATGGTGAAATCTTGCAGGTGTTCGATCCCAACGACCAGACCAACTGGCTGGTGTCCGCCCGCCTTTATGACAAGCAGATCGTGCTCGGCAACGGCTCCGTCACAGGGGCAAAATTCCGCACGCTCGCCAACAATACATTCGATCTGACCTTCGCTGATGGCGCGGCTGTGCTGGATGCGATGGCGCTGTGGGGTGCGTCCGTCTGGCAGCACAGCTGGGACATGAAGGACGATATTGCGGCGGCGGCGGACGCGCCGACGCTGCTCCAGATCGACTACACGGCCGGGTGGCCATGATCCGGCGCTACCTCCTCAACCTCGCGATCGCGCTCGATCAGGGCTTGAACGCGGCTCTTGGCGGCAACCCGGACGAAACGATCAGCAGCCGCGTGGGCCGCGCCGCGATGAACGACCGGGCTTTCGCCGCCGAGGTGGAATGGCTGATCGACACGCCGTTTCGCCTGCTGGGCGACGGGCCGGGGCATTGTCGCCGCAATATCGAATGGGATGAGGTTTCAACGGGCACCGGAAAGAGGGGGTGTGAATGACGGATTGGGCGGCGATTATCGTGGCGGTGAGCGGATTGATGGGGACTCTGGGCGGTGCTGTTTCGTGGCTGTGGCTGAAGCTGGAGCGGCGGCTGACCCGGCTTGAGGAGGATGTGCGCCAGTGCGAGGACAAGCGCGGCATCCAGCTCACCGTGATCGAGCTGCTGTGGGCCGAGCTGAAACGCCTCGCGCCCGATACCCCGATTTTCGACCGCGCCAAGCGGCTGCTGGATGATCTGAAAAACTCCAGCCACTGAGCGCACAGACAAGGTTTTCACGCAGACGGCGCATTCGGGCGCCTTTTTTATTGCAACGAAAGGATAGAGACATGGCGACACCAAAAGCACGGGCAACCGTCGATAACGAAACATGGGCGGACATCGCGGGCGCGGCCGCCAGCACGGCGGGCGTAACCTGGCAGAATCAGGGGCCGAGCGACGCGTGGATCGCCTTCACCACCGCCGCGCCCACCGGCGCAGACGCGATCCACATTCTGGCGCCGGGCGAGGCCTTTTACGACAAGAACGGCAGCGCGCATGTCTGGGCGCAGGCCATCGGCCCCTCCGCCACCTTTTGCGCCACGGCGGACTGAGCCATGACGCTCTCGACAGTGATCAATCGCGCGCTGGGGGCGTGCTCTTCGTTCGTCGTCATGGGCGGGCTGGCGGCGTTTGGCGGCGGGGGTGTCGTTTATGACTATCTCGTTACCAACGATGCGCAGTGGGCAGCGACGTTCGGGCTGCCTGACGCCACGCTGGCGGGCAAGGCGATCGCGCTCAGTGGCACATTTTCCAACAAGGTCATTCTAAACCGCCCGGCGACATTGTTGAGGATTGTCTCTCTCAATGCCGCGAGCAAGGCGCGGCTTGTCAATCCGATCCTGCAAAGCGCCAAGAATATCAGTCTGGAATTTCTGGAGATCGCCAGCCCCAGCACCACGTCTTGCCTGATTTATCGAAGCGCAATTCTCAGCGGCTATCTCGAAAATATCTATCATTATTACAATGATTTCATCGGCAGCTATGAAGGGGTTATCGACAATCCCGCGCTCGATATCTTTGATCCGCAAAACCCGCATTATGCCTGCGTCGTGCCCACGTTTACAGCCGGGGTGTTGACCGGGCTGGCCTCCAACTGGATCGTGGACGAAACCGGCGCGAATGTGCCGCTGAGCTATGTCGGCGGGCTGGTGGCCGATGGCACCGGATACAGCTTTACCTTCACCGATCAGACCGGCGCGAGTAGCGGCGGCATTTCTTGGCCGGGCGCAGGGGTCAAGCCGCAGGCGACGTGCGATGTCGTCGGCGGGTGGATGCAGAATTTCGTGATCGTCAGCGGCGGTTCCGGCGCGGTCGATGAAACGGGCGTCACGCCCGCCAATGGCCAGTATCGTTCCGGCAAGGCGACCAGCAACATCCAGTGGACAGGCTGGGCGCCGATGGCAAACCAGCTCCCCTATGCCACCGAGATCGACACGGCGGGGATCGGCGGGCTTGCTTCGCCAACCGGCGCGCAGGTCATCAAGGGCACCTTGCGCTATGAAGGCTGCACGGGCCGCATGGTCTCCAACGGCTTCAAGCACCAAGCGGCGGAAATACAGGAAACTATCCTCTGCTCGTTCGATCAGATTTATCAGGACGCCTATGCCTTCTCGGTTGCTGAGGGCAATATTTCGATCCTGCACCTCAACAATCACACGCAGGGCATTTTCTCCGCCGATGGGCACCCCGGCGATCCGCACGCAGATGCCTTGATCCAGTTGTTCCCGATCACGGCGGCGGGCGTTGCGAAGCGCACCAAGGACGTGGTTGTCGATATCCGCGGCAACACGGTCTTGATGAACAATTTGTGGAGCAACGCGCAGGGCATCTTCATCCGCATGAACTACAGCCAGGGCACTATCCCCAAGGTGAGCGGCGTCATTGCCAACAATATCGTGTTGTCGCGCATTCAGACCAACGGCATCCAGATCGACCAGACCAAGAACCTGATCGTGCATCGTAACCTGGTGCGCCACGCGAACCCGTCTGACACTGATATCGGCGTCAGCCCGATCAGCCTTGATGTAGGCACAGTGGCGGAGACGGTGCTGGTCTCCAAGAATATTGCCGAGAAATATCCGACCTCTACCGGCACCGGCACGCGTGACACATCCACCTATCCGAACGCCACGACGAACGCGACGACACCGTTTGCGGCCTACAGCCTGCCCACGAGCCGGGCTGACATATTTGCGAAGGTGGTTTTGAGCGGATCGGGCCAGTGGACAGATGCCAACTACGGGCCGCTGGGCGGCGGGCATGATTTTAGCGCCAATGCACCCGCGCCAGATGATGTTCCGGCCTTTGCCAGCTTCCCGATCCTGACCGAGCAGGCGGCGAACGGGGCGGCGGTTGACAGCGCGTGGGCACCGTTGCTGGGGGCGAACGGCACGATTGTTTGGTCTGGCGACCGGAACGTGCAGTTTGCGGACGATGCTGCGGGAACCAACGCCACGGCAGGGGCGACGAGCGGCAGCCATGTGCACAGCAATGTTGCCCGCAAATATATCCGCACCAGCGCGATCAAGAGCACATCCGGTCGCGCGACGACATCCTCCAACGTCACGCTCAATGGCGCAGCGCGCCCGTTCTACACGATCACGGCGGCAGTGACGGCCTATCCCACCGTCAACAACGGCGCTGCGGCGGTCTCGCGCTGGGACAAGACCGGCACGCTTTCCGGCATCTGCAAGGGCATTATCGCCCGGCGCACGCTGATCAACACCAATGTCAACAACGGGCTGATCGTCGGCGGCAAGACGACATCGGCGTTTGAGAATAAATATGTGTCATCGGGCGTGCAGGAGCGGATGACGCTGATCAGCTCCACCGCGCATGCCGCGCGCTTTGACATGGGATCGCAGCCGACCGGGCAGTGGCTTGATGACCTCATCATGTTTGACTGGACGAAAGACCCTGCTGTCGACGGGCAGGATGCTGTGTGCCAGATGGTGCGCAATTTCCAGCGCAAGACGCTCAACTCCACCGGCACGACGCTCAACACCATTTCCGGCACCCGCACGACGGACCTGACCGGGATTTTCGGCGGTTCGGCCCCGCAGGGGCTTGGCGTGTTCGGCCTCAACAACGGCACGTTGCCGTGTGACCGGCAGGCGGAATGGTTCTGGTTCTATTTCGAGACGAACCCATCCTCGCCGCTGCCCGATATCACCGATCCGTTTGTTGCCGCCAAGTTCGGCGCTGACAATTTTGGCGGCAGCGGCAATGCTGGCGGCGCGTTGCCCACGCCGCACCTGTTTTTCCATGCGGTAAGTGCGGGCGCGAGCGAATGGAACGCCGGGCTGCCCAATTTAGGGTCGCTAGGCGGCACGCTGGGGCTGGTAACGGGCACCTATACCTGATGCGGTGCGGCGGCGCAGCACGCTGCCGACAGCGCCCATGCCGAGGATCATCAGCGCCCATGCGGCAGGCTCTGGCGCAGCAGAGAAAATCCCGATGCGGTATATCACCGGGGCGGAGAGGCCAGTCAGGGTGATCTGGCCGGTTGGGGCTTCAAGCACGAAGCCCTCACTGTCGCCATTCGGATAATGCAGCACGGGGAACCCGACCGACCCGGTGCCTGCATTCGAGCCAGTGAAACTAATGAATATGCTCTGATCGCCGAAGTCGTTGGAGTTGACGAGGTTACCGTCTTTGTCCGACCGATAAAATTTTGCGTCTTTCGAGATGATTTCGATGAAGCCTGTCACGGGGGCCGAGAAGCGGGCGACCGCGCCCCACGTGAACGGGCTGCCTGTCGTGGGCAGACCGGGCGAGAACTTCAACCAGCCCAGGCCGCTGCTATCGGGGGTAACGGTGCCGGTGACGGTGAGGAACTTGGCGGCCTGGGCGGATGGCGCCACGGCTGAACACACCATCGCGGCCATCGCCGCCAATACACGCACGAATCGCATACTCATCTCCTCCATGCCCCGCGCTAACATTGCGGCGGCGCGGCGGAGAGTCGAGTCCTGAAATTCGTCCCGTATCGGGACGCACTCTTGTTTAACCGAGATTGCCGCGCCGCCGGGCGGTTGCCCGGCTCGCAATCTCTTTGATCCAAAATGGAGGTAATATGATCGAGGAAGCGCTGGAGCGCCTCATCGCGAAGGAGGGCGGCTATACCAACGACCCGCGCGATACCGGCGGCGAGACGATGTTTGGCATCACCGCGCCCGTTGCCCGCGCCAACGGCTATACCGGCCAGATGCGCAGCCTGACGCGCGAGCAGGCGAAGGCGATCTACCGGCAGCAATACTGGATCGGGCCGGGCTTTGCCTCGGTCGAGCCGCTGTCGCCCGCGATCGCGGAGGAGTTGTTTGACACCGGCGTCAACATGGGGCCGGGCGTGGCGGCGGAGTTTCTGCAGCGCGCGCTCAATGCACTGAACGATCAGGGGCGCCTCTATCCTGATATTGCGGTGGACAGGGACATCGGCCCGGCCACGATGCGCTCACTGAAAGCCTTTCTCGACCGGCGCGGGGCAGAGGGCGTCGCG
>JAGNYO010000006.1 GCA_017984895.1 Sphingobium sp.
CACGCCCGTCCGAAATCGCAAGCTTTTCACCGCAAATCGCCAGAACCTTGCAAATTGCGTTACTTGAAACTCCGCGAAACCCACGCTCTTCTGCGGGATTCAGAGTTCTTCACGGACGACTAGCTATAACTGTCTCAATATTTGAAATATAAATGAAAAATTCTGATAAGAAATTCGCAAAATCAAACTGAGAATACTATATTTTTAGTGGATGATATTTAGGGTTTATTTTCAGCATAACAAGGCATGCCAAAATATATCTCACCATCATGAGACATGACAAAACCTCATGCTCGAGAGGTTTAGAATTTTAACTGTAGAAAATGAACGCTATGCGTTCGCTCAGGGATGCGCGCCCTGCATCTGCATCTGCTGCATCTGCTGCTGCATCGCCATGATTTCGGCGCGGGATTTGAAATCGAGCAGTTTTACATCGAAGATCAGCACCGCGTTGGGCGGGATCGGCCCACCCTCGGGCGCCTTGTCGCCATAGGCAAGGGCGGGCGGGAGGAACAGCTTGTATTCGCCGCCGCGCTTCATCAGCCTCAGGCCTTCAGAAAAACCGGGGACGACGCCATCCACCGGCATCGCGGTCTGCTCGTTCTGGTCAAACACCGTGCCATCGAGCAGCGTGCCGGTATAGCCGACCAGCGCGATGTCGCCGGCGCTGGGGCTTGGGCCCTGGCCTTCCTTCACCACCTTGTATTGCAGGCCGCTGGCCGTGGTGATGATGCCGGCTTCCTTGCCGTTTTGCGTCAGGAACGCCGCAGAGGAAGGCGTGACCCCGCGCTGCCCCGCATAAGCGAGGCCGCCCGCCGCCAGCACCACCGCGCCAACCCCCAGCCACAAGCGAGCCAACGAGCCTTTGGATATGGCGCGAAGCGGAACGGCGGTGACGGACATGGATCAGCCCTCTGCAATGAAATCAGGAAAAAGAACTACGGGCCGGATCAGCCCGCATCGCAGTGCTTACCGAACACCGTCGCGCTCGGCGCGCTTGCGCTCGAGCTTGCGGGCGCGGCGCACGGCGGCCGCCTTTTCGCGGGCGCGCTTTTCCGACGGCTTCTCGTAATGACGCCGCAGCTTCATCTCCCGATAGACGCCCTCGCGCTGCAACTTCTTCTTGAGCGCGCGCAGCGCCTGGTCGACATTATTGTCGCGGACGATGATTTGCATAAGGCCGTCTTGCTCCGATCTCGCTGGGCTGGGGAGCGACTCACCGCCCGTCTCGCAGCCATAAAAAACAACAAAAAACCATGCGCCGCGTGCGTTATGCCTGCGTCGGGATCGGCGCGCCCTACCAGCGAACGCACCTGACATCAAGCACAAAGCGCGCGTTTCCGGCTGGAGAAGTCGCGCGTCTCCTGCCATAAGCCCGTCGATGACCAGCTTTACGGTGAACGACCGCCCCGTGCGCTACAGGATGGACCCGGAGACGCCGCTGCTCTGGGCATTGCGCGACGCGTCCAACCTCACCGGCACGAAATATGGCTGTGGCACCGGCGATTGCGGCGCCTGCACCGTGGACATCGACGGGCAGGCGGTGCGCGCCTGCCGCATTTCCATCGCTGCGTGCGAGGGGCGGTTCGTCACCACCATCGAGGCGCTCTCCACCGATCGCAGCCACCCGGTGCAGCAGGCTTGGATCGAGGCGAACTTGCCGCAATGCGGCTATTGCCAGCCGGGCATGATCATGGCCGCTGCGGTGCTTCTGAAAAAAAATCGCGCACCCAGTGATGCGGACATCGACAGCGCGATCACCAACATCTGCCGCTGCGGCACCTATCCGCGCATCCGCGCCGCGGTCCGCCGGGCGGCCGGGATGATAAGCAGCGTCGAGCCGTCGCCAGCCAGCAGCTCGCCCGAAACGCCCATTGAGCCAGCCGCGCCCCTGCCTGCGGGCGACACCGAATGACCTTGTGGCCGCTGCGCGCTCTGTTCGGCGGTCGCAAAGCCCCCTCCACGCCGGAAAGCGCCCTGGCACCTCCCGTACCTGACGATGCCGACCAACCCGCGCCCGCGCGCGCGCAGGCCGCGCGGCAGGTAGGCGCCAAGCTCGGCCGCAACCCGCTGGTCGAGCGACTGGGCGATACGCGGCTCAATCTGTTCCTGCGCCCGGATTTTGCCTCCCCTGACGAATGCGCCCGGCTATGCGCGATGATCGACGCGGGCGCGCAGCCGTCGGTGCTGTTCGCGGGCACGCAGGCCCCGGAGTATCGCACCAGCCACAGTTGTCATATGGACGCGGACGACCCTCTGGTGCGGGTCATCACGGCGCGCATCTGTGCGCTGACGGGCATGGACCCGCGCCACGCCGAGATGATCCAGGGCCAGCGCTATACGCCGGGCCAGGAATACAGGGCGCACTGGGATTATTTTCCGCAGAACGACACCTATTGGCCGCATATGCGCGATACGGGCGGGCAGCGGACATGGACGGCGATGCTCTATTGCAACCCTGTCGAGGCAGGAGGCGAGACTCAGTTTGTCACCACCGGCCTCGCCGTCGTGCCCATGGCAGGCGCGCTGCTCGTGTGGAACAATATGGGGCCGGACGGCGCGCCTAACATCGACAGCGCCCACAGCGCCGCGCCCGTGACGGCGGGCAGGAAATATGTGCTCACCCTGTGGTTCCGCGAACGCCCATGGCTCGAAAAGCCCGCTTGAGCGTTAATCACAACGGCTCATAACCCTTTCGTTTTGCTGAACCCGTCATTCCCGCGTCGTTCAGAACGAATCGGCGATAAGCAACTTGTCGGCGCAGCAATGCCAGCCGAAAGGAACGAGGAGAATGACTATGCGTAAATTGATCCTGTCCGCCGCGATGGCCGCAACCGCCCTTACCGGCATCACCCTGCCGGTCAGCGCTTCGGCCCAGAACCGCCACGACAACTGGCGTGAGGAGCGCCGCGATGACCGGGGCGATGTGCGTGATGCCCGCCGCGATATGCGCGAGGAGCGGCGCGAGCTGCGCGATGCCTATCGTGAAGGCGACCGTCGCGAAATCCGCGAGGAGCGGCGCGATCTCAATCGTGCGGAAAATCGCTATTCCCGCGAACTGCGTGACTATCGGCGCGACAACCCCCGCATCTTTTCGCGCGGCAACTGGCGTGGCCCAGACCGGTATCAACGTTGGGAGCGGGGCGCGCGCGTCAACCGCGCTTATTATGCGCCGCGCTATTATGTGAACGATCCGTGGCGTTATCGTCTGCCGGCCGCGCCGGGTTATGCCCGCTGGGTCCGCAATTATGACGACGTGCTGCTGATCGATCTGCGCAGTGGCCGTGTGATCAACGCCTACTACAGCTTCTTCTTCTGATAGAAGCGCTGGAAAGGCCGTCCGGAGAAGATCCGGGCGGCCTTTTGCTATCAGGCTTCCAGTGCTTCAGCGATCAGCCGACGGCTGTTTTCGATGCCATAGAGCGCAATGAAGCTGCCCATGCGCGGGCCTTGATCCGCGCCGAGCAGGGTCTGATACAGCGCCTTGAACCAGTCCCGCAGTTGCTCGAACCCGTAATGCGGGTCTTTACCGATCGCGTAGACGATGTTCTGGATGTCCTCGGCAGACGCATCTTCCGCCAGCGCGCCAAGCTGGCCATCCAGTTCGGAGAGCGCGCGCGCCTCGTTGTCCTCCGGCTTGCGGCGGCGGAGCGTCGGCGCCACAAAATCCCGGTTATAGGCCAGCGCGTTGGCCACCAGTCCGGCAAGCTGAGGGGTGTTTTCCGCTGACGCGCCCTCGACATAGTTCGAGAGATACGCCCACACCCGCTCCGCCGTCGCCTCCGCGCCCATCACACCGACGAGGTTGAGCAACAACCCATAGCTCACTGGCAGCGCCTGATCCGGCACCGCCTCTCCCCGCGCGGCGTGGACATGATGCACCGGGTTGCCGAGTTGCTTGTCGAGCGGCTGGGACGCATAATTGCCGCGAAACTGCTCATATTCATCGACCGCGCGCGGGATCACGCCGATATGGAGCTGCTTGGCGCTCTTCGGCTCGCGATAAGCGTAGAAGGCGAGGCTTTCCTCGCTGCCATAGGTCAGCCATTCCTCTAAAGACAGGCCGTTACCCTTGGATTTGCTGATCTTCTCGCCCTTCTCATCAAGGAACATCTCATAGATCAGCCCCTCGGGCTTCCTGCCGCCCAGCACCTGCGCGATCTTGCCGGATTGCACGCCGCTGTCGGTCAAGTCCTTGCCATACATCTCGTAATCGACATGGAGCGCGACCCAGCGCATCGCCCAGTCGACCTTCCATTGCAGTTTTGCCCCGCCGGAGAGGATGCAATGCTCGATGGTTTCGCCTTCATCCTCAAAGCGCACCAGCCCGGCCTCGGCATCCACCACCTCGATCGGCACCTGAAGCACGATGCCCGACTTGGGGCTGATCGGCAGCACGGGGGAATAGGTCGCCGCGCGCTCCGCCCGCAAGGTCGGCAGCATGATGTCCATGATTTTCGTGTAGGTGCGCAGCACATTGCGCAACGCATCGTCAAACGCGCCAGACCGATATTGCTCGGTCGAGGAGCGGAAGTCATAGTCGAAGCCGAAACGGTCGAGAAACTCCCGCAGCATGGCGTTGTTGTGCGCGGCAAAGCTGTCGAACTTGCCGAACGGATCGGGAGTGGCGGTAAGCGGCTTGCCGAGATGCGCGCGCAGCATGTCGGCGTTGGGCACATTGTCCGGCACCTTGCGCAGCCCGTCCATATCATCCGAAAAGGCGATCAGGCGGGTGGGGATATCGCTCATTTCCTCGAACGCCCTGCGCACCATCGTCGTGCGCAACACCTCGTTGAAGGTGCCGATATGCGGCAGGCCCGACGGTCCATAGCCGGTTTCGAACAGGGCATAGCCCTTGGCGGGCGCGGCGTTCCCGAGCCGCTTCAGCACCTTGCGCGCTTCCTCATGCGGCCAGGCTTTGGAAACAAGGGCGGCGTCACGCAATGTCGTTATGTCTGTCATGCCGCTCCCCATAGAGCATAGCGCGAAAAAGTGGGAACCGGTTTTTTCGCTTGGTGCCTGATCCGAAACTCCGGCAATTGGGAGTTTCGGATGATCGGTGCCAGCCCGGTGCGGCAACCTCGAAATTCGTTTCCTCGCCAATTTCGAATCCGACTCTTGGCGATGCGACTTACAAAAGGAGCGGCCCAGCGGCATGAAAATTAGCCCTTTTGTGCGCTTCCTGCTTATGCATGGTTTACCGGCAATTAAGCAAATATCGCTATGCTCCGCTCATCATGCACACAGAGCACGATCCCTCCTCCTACAAGCGCGAGATGCGCATCCCGGTCGATATTCCGGTGCGGATCGTCAGCGTGCTCGTCTCCGCCGATGCGAATTTGCGCAACCTGACCGAGCATGGCGCGCTGATCGAGGGTCTGTCGCTTCCCAGAGGCGCGCAATTCCAGATCGAATATGACGGGCAGACCCTGTTCGGCATCGTCGCCTGGGCGGAGGATGACCGTTTTGGCGCGCGCTTCCCGTTCGTGCTGGATGACGGGCCGCTTTATAGCCGGTTGCAGCAGGCGGTGATCGATCATGAGGTGCGGCAAAAGAGCATGACGGCGAACCACGCCTTCACCTCTGCGCCGACCGCGCATCTGCCGCCCCGCGCACCGCTCAACGCACCGCTCAACCCCATATGGCGGCCTGTTGCCGGATTTGGCCGCAGGGGTTTGGGATAATGTGATCAGCGACGGAACGCCTTGCGGCGTTTCGTGCATGCGGCACCCTATGCGCCTTCCAGCCAGCCCCTCCGATGGCACCCTGATGAAACGGGGAGCAGAACGGGCTGTCTCAATCCTTAAACAAGGGCTTGAAGCTGCACTCCCCTCCGCTATGCCGGTGGAGTGACCTCTTCGCCCGCACCCACGCCCGCATTGCCGCCCCTCCCCGCGCTCCATGCCAGCCATGCCGGGCTGTGGCTATCCGAGGCAGGCGGCGATGCGCGCGTCGTGACGCGGGGCGAAGCCGTATCCTATGCGGCGGAAACGCCAGTGCTGCTGTTGAACGCACCGCTCACCGGCCAGCGGCTCGGTTATGATGCGCTGTCGGGCCTCGATCTGCTGGAACTGTGGGCCTTCATCCACCCGGCGCGGTTTCTGGTGCCCACCCCCGCTGGGCTGGCGCGCGCGCTGAACCTGCCGGGGCCGGAGCGCGAGCAGGACATCCCCGCCCTGCTGGTCGCGGCGGCGGGCGCGTTGCTCGGGCGGCTGGGCGAACCCGGCTGGCGCGAGCGGGAGGGGGCGTGGATGTCTGCCCAATCGCTGCAAAGGCTGCGCTGGCTGTGGGCGCCGCTCATCATCCCGCGCATCGAGCGCCCGGCGGACAACGAACGCTGGCTGTTTTCCCGCCTGCCCGAATGGGAGGAAGCCGCCCCGCGCCCCGCGCCCCGCCCCTATACCCCCGCACCGGATGACATCGAGGCGCGACTCGCGGCTTTGACCGGCCTCAGCGCCGAGCCTCGGCCCGGCCAGCGCGCCTATGCGCTCTCCGCCGCTACTGCCTTTTCCCCGCGCAGGGAGCGGGACCGGCCCAACCTGCTGCTCGCCGAGGCAGGCACCGGCATCGGCAAGACCCTGGGCTATCTCGCCCCCGCGTCGCTGTGGGCGGAGCAGGCGGGCGGCACCGTGTGGGTTTCGACCTTCACCAAGGCACTGCAACGCCAGCTCGATGCCGAAACGAAGCGCCTGCCCGATACGGCCGAACCGGGCGTTGCTCCGCGCGTGGTGGTGCGCAAGGGGCGCGAGAATTATCTCTGCCTGCTGAACCTGGAGGACGCGCTGCAAGGCGGTTTCACAGGGCGGGCGGCGGTGCTGGCGCATCTGGTGGCGCGCTGGGCAGCCTACACCAGGGATGGCGACATGGTGGGCGGCGATCTGCCCGGCTGGTTGCCGACATTGTTCCGCCGCAATGGCTCCACCGCATTGACCGACCGGCGGGGAGAGTGCGTCTATGCCGGCTGCCCGCATTACCGCAAATGCTTCATCGAGCGCAGTGTGCGCGGCGGCAGCCAGGCGGACATCGTGATCGCCAATCATGCGCTGGTGATGATCAACGCGGCACGCGGCAGGGATGAGGGCGGCGCGCCGACCCGCCTGATATTGGATGAGGCGCACCATATCTTCGACGCCGCCGATTCGACCTTCGCCGTCGCGCTGACCGGGCAGGAAACAATCGAGCTGCGCCGCTGGGTGATCGGCCCGGAAGGCGGATCGCGCGGGCGCAGGCGCGGGCTTGCTGCCCGCCTCGCCGATGTCGCAAGCTATGACGCGGAAGGCGCCGCAGCCATCGCTCACGCGCGTGATGCCGCTGGCCTGCTCCCCGCCGACGAGTGGCTGAAACGCGTGGTGCAGGATGAGCCGTTTGGCCCGGTGGAGGCGCTGCTCGGCGCGGTGCGCGCCCATGTCTTTGCCCGCGCCGAAGATGGCAAAGCCGCAGATGCCGACGCAGGCTACGGGCTGGAGGCGGAACTGGCGGAGCCGGACGGCGCGCTGGTCGAAGCCGCGACCGATGCCGCCGCCGCGCTCGATAGCCTGCTGAAACCGCTCAATCGGCTTGGCAAAAGGCTGGAGGCGATCCTTGCCGATGCACCGGACTGGATGGACGGGCCGGCGCGGGCGCGAATCGAGGGCGCGATCGGCTCGTTGCAATGGCGGACGGACCTGCTCTCCGGCTGGATCGCGCTGCTCGCCCGCGTCGGCGGCCCAGGCAACCCGGATTTCGTCGACTGGCTGGCGGTGGACCGCTTCGAGGGGCGCGAATATGACATGGGGCTGCATCGCCACTGGCTAGACCCCACCCGCCCCTTTGCCGAAACGGTGCTCAAGCAGGCGCATGGCGCGCTGCTCACCTCCGCTACCCTGCGCGGCAGTGTCGGCGAGGGCTGGGCACAGGCCGAAGCGCGCACCGGCGCCGCGCATCTCGAGGGGCCTGTCCAGCGGTTCGAGGCGGCCAGCCCGTTCGATTACGGGCGTCAGGCCGAAATCCTGATCGTCACCGATGTGAAGCGCGGAGACATCGCCGCCCTCTCCGCCGCCTATGCGCGCCTGATCGAGGCGTCCCAAGGCGGGGCACTCGGCCTGTTTACCGCGATTCGCCGGCTGCGCGCCGTCCACGCCCGCATTGCGGACCGGCTGGCGCGTGCTTCGCTGCCGCTCTATGCCCAGCATGTCGACCCGATCGACACCGGCACGCTGGTGGACATCTTCCGCGACGACATGCGCGCCTCGCTGCTCGGCACCGATGCCCTGCGCGACGGGGTGGACGTGCCCGGCCACTCGCTGCGCCTGCTCATCATGGAAGGGGTGCCCTGGTCCAAGCCGACCGTGCTCCACGCCGCGCGCAAACTCGCCGCCAAGGCGGAGGATGGCGGCGGCAATGCCTATGACGACGCCATCATTCGCGCCCGCCTCGCGCAGGCGTTTGGCCGCCTGATCCGCCGCGCGGACGACAAGGGGGTGTTCGTCATCCTCTCCTCCGCAATGCCCAGCCGTTTGCTCGGCGCTTTTCCACCCGATGTCCCGATCCGGCGCATCCCGCTCGATGAAGCGGTCATCAGGGTGAGCGAACGACTTGGATTTGCCAGCGGCTTGGTGCATCAGGGTTCGGTTCAGAATTCGCCGGTCAGCGAATTTTAGGGGGGCGGCGCTGGAAAGCGGGCGCCTTTCGGATCGGAAGATGAATCGAGGATGCGACAAGAATGAAAAGCCTGATCCTGCTGCGCCACGCCAAATCCGGCTGGGACGACCCGGAATTGCGGGATTTCGACCGTCCGTTGAACGACAAGGGCATCCGCGCCGCCATCACGATGGGGCGCCGGGCTGCTGCGGAAGGCATTAGTCCGGACAGACTGGTCGCTTCCCCTGCCGTGCGGGTGGTGCAGACGCTGGAAGGGTTTGGCGAGGGGCTGGGCCTGCCGCTCCGCCCGCTGTGGGACCGGCGCATCTATCTCGCCTCGGCCGCGAACTTGCTCGATATCATCCACGAAACCGGCCCCGAAACCGGCACATTGATGCTTGCCGGGCATAATCCGGGGCTGGAGGATCTGATCCTCGATCTGGTGGCGGATGACGGCACATCGCCGCTGCGCGAGCAGGTGGAGGTAAAATTCCCGACCGCATCCCTCGCGCGGCTGATCTGGGAGGGGGACGATTGGGCCAGCCTCGGCAGCAAGAGCGGCGCGCGCCTCGATGTACTCATCCGCCCGCGCGACGTGGATGCCTCGCTAGGGCCGGACTTCGACTGAAAACCTACCCCAGCGCGGCGACAAGGCGCGCACGGATGGCTGAAAGGCGAGCGATCAGCGCCTCCGAATCAATACCCTGCGCGGTTGGGTCAGAGCGGGGCGCCGCCACTGCCGCGGGTTCAGCCGCGATTGTAGGGCGCGCTCCCCGCTTGTCACCGAGCGCCTGCTGCGCGCCGCGCACGGTATAACCCTCCACGCTCAGCAGCCGGTGGATGCGCCGCGCCAGTTCCACGTCGTCCGGCCGGTAATAGCGGCGATTGCCCGCGCGCTGGAGCGGGCGCAACGCGGGAAAGCGCGTCTCCCAATAGCGCAATATATGCTGGGGAACCTGGAGTTCAGCCGATAGCTCGCTGATGGTCAGGAAGGCGCCGGAGTGCTTGGTCATGCCCGCTATCCTTACCGAGCGGGCCGGACCCGTCAATCACTTGCGCCAAGAAAAGCGGCGCTCAGCCCTTGCCGACCTGCTCGCGCATGATCTGGCTGGGGCGGAAGGTCAGCACCCGGCGCGGGGTGATCGGCACCTCAACCCCGGTCTTGGGGTTACGGCCGATGCGCTGCGCCTTGTCGCGCAACACAAAGGTTCCGAAACCGGAAATCTTCACATTCTCGCCACGGGCGAGTGCATCGCACATCATTTCCAGAATAGTCTCGACAATCCGCGCGGATTCGGCGCGCGAAAGCCCTACCTTGCCGTTGAGACTTTCTGCAAGATCTGCCCGAGTTAGCGTGTCGCTACCCCCCATAATCGGCTCTTTCTCTTCTTCCCACCTAGAATTGCGGCCAGTGATTCCCCAAGCGGGCACACATTGCAAGGGCAACGGCGCCAAACACCCCTCATTTACACGATAATGGACATAAAAACGAATAAATTTACAAATATTACAGCTGGAGCAGGCATGCGCCCCACGTAAATCCGCCTCCCATGGCTTCCATCACCACCAGATCGCCCGGTTTGATGCGCCCGTCACGCACTGCATGGTCGAGCGCAAGAGGCACGGAGGCAGCCGATGTATTGGCATGCTGGTCAACGGTGACGATCACCTTTTCCGGCGCGAGGCCGAGCTTGCGCGCAGTGGCGTCGAGGATGCGGGCATTGGCCTGGTGCGGCACCACCCAGTCGATGTCGGCGGCCTGCACGTCCGCTATCTCCAGCACCTCGCGCAGCACCGCAGCAAGGTTGGTGACGGCATGGCGGAATACTTCCTGGCCCTTCATCCGCACCTTGCCGACCGTGCCCGTGGTCGAAGGGCCGCCATCGACATAGAGCAGCTCGTTATACCGCCCGTCGGCATGGAGCTTGGTCGCGAGGATGCCGCGCGTGCCGGCCTCGCTCTCCTCCGCACCGAGCACGATCGCCCCCGCGCCATCGCCGAACAGCACGCATGTGGTGCGATCCTCCCAGTCGAGGATGCGCGAAAATGTCTCCGCGCCAATGACCAGCGCCTTGTGCGCCGCGCCGGTGCGAATCATGCTGTCCGCCACGCTCACCGCATAGAGGAAGCCCGAACATACCGCCGCGACATCGAACGCCACACAGTCGTTGATGCCGAGCGCCGCCTGAACCTTGGTCGCGCTCGCCGGGAAGGTCTGGTCCGGCGTGGCGGTGGCCAGCACAATGAGGTCGATCTCGTGAGCCTCCACCCCGGCGGCATCGAGCGCCGCGCGCGCCGCAGCAGTGCCCAGGCTCGATGTCGTCTCGCCCTCGCCCGCGATATAGCGGTTGGCGATGCCGGTGCGTTCCCTGATCCACGCGTCGTTGGTGTCCACCCGTTCGGCCAGTTCGGCGTTGCTGACGGACTTGGCGGGCAGGCCAGAGCCTGTGCCCAGCAGGACGGAGCGGCGAATCATTTGGCGGCGATCTCCATGCTGCCCATGGCGTCGACCCGCGCCAGATCGCTGGTGATGCGCTGGGTGATATCTTCCTCCAGTAGCCGCGCGGCGACATGCACCGCATTCGCTACGCCGGTGGCGTTGGCGCTGCCATGGCTCTTCACCACCACACCATTCAAGCCCAGGAATACCGCGCCATTATGCTGGTTGGGGTCGAGATGATGCTTCAGCAGGTGCATTGCCGGCTTCGAAATAAGAAAGCCGATTTTCGAGCGCAGCGAGCTGGTAAACGCGTCGCGCAGCAGGTCCGTCACGAAACGGGCGGTGCCTTCCGCGGTCTTGAGCGCGATATTGCCGGAAAAACCGTCGCTGACGATCACATCCGCCTCGCCACGGGAAATCTTGTCGCCCTCGGTGAACCCGTCGAAACGCATCGCGAGCTGGGGGGTGGCGCGCAATATGGCGGCGGCCTCGCGGATCTCGTCGGTGCCTTTCAGATCCTCGGTGCCGATGTTGAGCAGGCGCACACGCGGCCGCTCCAGCTCCATCGCCGCGCGGGCATAGGCGGCGCCCATCACTGCAAACTGCACGAGGTTGCGCGTGTCGCACTCGGTATTGGCGCCAAGATCCAGCATCACCACGTCATTGTCGCCCAGCGTGGGCAGCAGCGCGGCGAGCGCGGGCCGGTCTATACCCGCCATGGTGCGCAGCGCCAGCTTGGCCATCGCCATCAGCGCGCCGGTGTTGCCAGCCGAAACGGCGGCACCAGCCGTGCCCTTCTTCACCGCGTCGATCGCGAGGCCCATGGAGGTGGTTTTCGCCCGACGGATAGCAGCAGCAGGCTTTTCGCTCGCGTCCACCACGCCATCGCAATGCACGATGTCGGATGCGGCGCGCAGATTGGGGTGGTTATCGAGCGCGGCCTTGATGCGCGCTTCGTCGCCGAACAGGGTAAAGCGGAGGCCGTCATGCCGGCGACGCGCCTCAGCGACGCCCGCCATCATCACGCGCACACCCTCATCGCCGCCCATCGCGTCTATGGCGATATGCGGCTTGCCGGTCACATTTTCCCCCTGAATGTCAGTGGCCCCGGATCAGGCCCCGACAGCGATGACTTCGCGGCCGTTATAATGGCCGCATGCCGTGCAAAGATGGTGCGGGCGCTTCAGTTCGCCACAGTTGGTGCATTCCTGGAACGCCTCCACTTTCAGCGAATCGTGGCTGCGGCGCATGCCGCGCTTGGATGGAGATGTTTTCCGCTTCGGGACAGCCATATCGGCACCTGTATCCGTATCTGCAAACAGTTGATGCGACAGTGGGAGAGGCTCTGCACCGGCGAGGCCGATACCGAACCGATTGCGCAAAGGCACCCCGGCTGTCGCGAAGTCATGCGCCTATAACGGGTTTTTCCCGCAGGGCAAGACTTATTGTCTGGTGCGCCGCCCCTGCCCGCGCTCCGATGCATGAGCGGCATGGAGGGCGATAATCACCCGTTCGACAAGATCATAGGGGATGCCGTCGGCATAGCGGAACTGGAGATTGCCCTTCGGCCCGCGATAGGGCTTCAGCGCCTCGACCAGTTCGGCAGGCTCCCTGACCGGCGGATAGATGCCGATATGATTCTTGAAGCCCGCAAAATAGAAGAAAACCCGGCCCTGCTGGAGGGCCGGCATACGGTAACTGATCGTCTCCTGCGCCTCGGGGCAGAGGGCCGCCGCCATCGCCCTGATCCGCCGCAATATCGGCTGAGCCGCCTCGGGGCTGGACGCGATATAATCGTCAATCGTCATCATAATCGTCATCTAGGCCAGGCCCTTCATCCCGCCAGCGCCCTGTCTCCCACGAACGGGTTGGTGGCGCGCTCCTGCCCGAAGCTGCTCATCGGCCCGTGGCCGGGCACGAATACCACATCGTCGCCCAGCGGCCATAGCCGTTGCGTGATCGCGTCGATCAACTGCTGATGGTTGCCGAGCGGGAAGTCCGTCCGTCCGATCGACCCCTGAAACAACACGTCGCCGACAATCGCTAGGCGCGAGGGCGCATGATGGAACACCACATGGCCGGGGGTATGGCCGGGGCAATGGATGACATCGAGCGTGAGATCGCCCACGGTCACGCTCTCCCCGCCGTGCAGCCAGCGATCCGGCTCGAACGTCTTGCCCTCGATGCCATATTGGCGGCCATCCTCATCCAGCCGCGCGATCCAGAAGCGATCATCCTCCTGCGGCCCCTCGATCGGCACGCCAAGCTCGGCGGCCAGGATGCCCGCCTGCCCGCAATGGTCGATATGGCCATGGGTGACGAGGATTTTCTCGATCGTCACGCCCTGCTCGCGCGCCGCCGCCTTCAAACGGTCAAGGTCGCCGCCGGGGTCGACGAACGCGCCCCGCATCGTCGCGGTGCACCACAACAGCGTGCAATTCTGCTGGAGCGGGGTGACGGGAATGATCGCCGCGCGCAACGGCGCTTCGGGCTGAGGGGGAGTATCTGTCATATCCGCGATGTGGCGCAGCGCCGCCCCGCTTTCAACCTCTTGTTTGTCATACCAGCCTTCGGCAGCTCCACACCACCCGGCCGACAATATCGACCAGCGCATGGTCGACATCCGGCCAGCTTGGATAATGGGGGTTGTCGCTGGAGATGGTCAGCTCCGCCTTGCCGCGCCGCGGCGAGAGGGACACCCGCTTGACCATCAGCGCATCATCGAGCCGCAACACATAAACGCCATCGCGCAGCCGGTCAGTCCCGTCGGCGCGGTCGACCATGATCGTGTCGCCATTGCCCAGCGTAGGCGCCATGGATTCGCCTTTTACGTCGATAATGGACAGAGTTTCCGGGGATAAACCAAGCTGTTTGAGCCAGTGCCGGTCGAAACCGATGGTCGCGCCGTTTGCCTCGTCGCCCGGCATCGCGCCATGGCCTGCGGATGCTTCCACGAACAGACGGGGTATGGGTGCGGTTTCGCCAAGCCTAGGAAATATCCTCGATTCTTCTCGCGCATCGGATAGCATATGGGGCGGCGAATCAGGGCTAGGCGCACCCAATAAGCCCTCATCCACCCCGAAGTAACGGGCCAGCAGCTTGCGGTCATCCTCATCCAGCTTACGGGGGGTGCCGCGCTTGATATATTGCTGAATATAGGCAACATTTCGTCCCAGAAGGCGAGACAGGGCGCCATAATTCTCACCCCGGTCCGCAATCAGGCGCGCGAGGAACTCACGCGGGCCATTCTCATCCATTTCGGCACCATACATCAAAGAAATTTCCTAGACATGTTGGAGATGGAACGGAATATAGGATTATTCCTATGTGTCGACTCGGGACAGACAAGCTGTTGGAAAGTGGAGGAAAGTTGATGCCCATATTGAGAAAAATAGAGTCCTTTCTACGCGAGACGGGAATGGCCCCTACCCGATTCGGACGGGATGCGGTGCGCGACCCCCGACTCGTGTTCGACATAAGAAACGGGCGAGAGCCTAGCGTCAGAATGATCCGAAAGATAGAACATTTCATGAACATATTCCATAATGGAGCCATCGGCCAATGAACCGCCCCAACTCCCTGCCACCCGTCACTGTTCCCTCCACCCGCACCCGGCAGCGCCTGCGCAGCCGCGACTGGCCCCGCATGCCCCGGCGCGATCCGCATGTGCGCATGATGGCGCGTCTCATTGAACTGGCCGGGCCGGGCGCATCGATCATCGCCAGTTCGTCGCGCCCATGGGCGAGCGCCACCTTCATAGGCGCGCAGCATCGCGTGATTCTGCGCTTCGAGGGGGAGGAAGCGCAGCCTTCCGCCACCCGCTTTGCCGAGTCGCTGCCAGAGGCCGAGTTCTCGATCTCAGGCCATATCGTCGCCGATGCCTGTGTCGATGAATGGGGTATCGAGGCGACGGATGAAGGGGAAAGCCTCGCGCCTTCAGGGCAGACGAGCGCCTGCCCTACCCTGCGGGTCAGCATATTGACGGTAGAGGACTGGTAGCACAGCCATCAGGCCATAAACCGGCCTTCGGCATGGGGACGGGGGTTGGAAAGGCGGGTGCCGTAACAAAAACCGGCTATCAGCCCGATGCCTAAGCGCCTCTCAGCGCCCGTTTGGAAATTCGCTTTTCCAAACGAATTTCAGAGGCCGCACCAGCCCGCTCCCCCACCCAACCACCCAAAACAGCGTAAAATATTTGTGTGGTTGGGTGGGGGAGCGGGCCGGCACCGCTTTTCCAAACAGACTCTCAGCATGCGCGGGCGGTGAGAGATCGCAAGGCCGCAAGCGCGGTTTCCAGATCGGAGGGCTGGCTGGCCGACTCTCCGGCCTCCACCGGCGGCGCGTGCAGGCTGGCCATGGCGGATACTACTGCCAGCACGGCGGTGCGCTCCGGCGGAGGCGGCAGGGAAGAAGCGGCTGGCAGATCGGATGATGCGTCCGTTTCCGCCGTGCGCCGGCGGGCAATTCCGCGCTCCAGCCGGGCGGCAAGCTCCGTAATGGTCGGCTCGGCGTCGGTGTCCGCTTCGGGCAGATCGCCCGGCGGCGCCTCTTCCACAGCCCGGAAACGCACCGTTTCCAGCAGGCGGCTCATCTCCGTCTCGATCGCTTCCCACGGCAGAGGCTCTGGCGCGCGGGGCATGGCGAGGCCGGTAATATCCTGGACAATTGGCCCACGCGGTTCTTCCTCCATCAGCGCAGAGGCCTCTCCGGCAAGGTCGCGGCTGACCACCAGCGGCGCACGCGGCGGCGCATCAGGGTGCGCGTCGATACGACGGACAGCGGGCGCCAGCTCGGCCTCTGCCTCTGTGGCCGGCATATCCTCCGCCCGCTCGATCCGCCGCGCGCTCCGGCGAAACAGCGCCGTATATTTCGATGCCATATATGTCATAATGTCCTCGGTGTGTTCAGGCCGCGTGCGCTGCTTCCAGGGAGAAAGCAGCATCACCAGCCCTGTCGCGCCCAGCCCCGAAAGGCCGATGAATATCAGCCGTGCGGTATCGCCCAGCGGCGGCGCGGCGGCAGGCAGGATACGCGCCAGCCCGCTGGCCCTGCTCGCCAGATCCAGCATATCAGCGGGGACAAGCGCACCCGCGACCCCCCCGCCCAGCGCGGAGAGCGATACAAGAACAAGATGGGCGTCGCGGCGTTTCACCAATATCAGTCCGTCGGTTGGTGCTGGTCAGGTGTTCCGTTCAAGCAGAATATGGTAAACAGGTTCATAACGGCTGACGTTGACCGCCCAGTTCCGCTTGGCCTCCACAAAGGCTTTGGCGGTGGCGCGGCGGGCATCCCAGCCCGCGCGGTCGGCAAGCAGACCCTCCAGCGCGCGGGCGATGGCGGCGGGGTCATCGGGCGCGAATAATGTGCCGGTTACGCCGTCCTCGATCAGCTCTCTGTGCCCGCCAACGGACGACGCTGCCACCAGCCGCCCCTGCGCCATCGCCTCCAGAGGCTTCAAGGGCGTGACCAGCTCGGTCAGCCGTTGCGCCTTGCGCGGGTAGGCGAGAATGTCGGTGAGCGCGTAATATTGCTCCACCGTGTCATGGGGCACCCGGCCGACAAAGCGGATCGCATCGCGCACGTTCGATCCCTCCGCCTGCGCGCGCAAGTTCGCCTCCATCGGCCCGCCGCCGACCAGCAGCAGCTTCGCTTTCGGCCGCGCCGCCGCCAGCATCGGCATCGCGGCGATCAGGTCATCCAGCCCTTCATAGTCGTAGAAGCTGCCGATGAAGCCGATCACTTCGGCATCGTCCAGCCCGAGCTGGGCGCGCAACGCAGCATCGGGCGGCACCGGCGCACCAAACATTTCCATATCGACGCCATTGGGCGAGACGATGATCTTGGCGGGCGCAACCCCGCGCGCCACCAGATCATTCTTCAATCCTTCGCAGATCACCGCCACCGCATCCGCACGCCGGACAGCCAGCGTCTCCAGCCAGTGCGTCAGCCGATATTGCAGGCCGCCTGCTTTCGCGGTGCCATTGCTCACCGCCGCATCCTCCCAGAAGGCGCGGATCTCGTAGAGCATCGGGATATGATTGCGGCGCGCCACCTTCTGCGCCGCCAGCGCATTGAGCACCGGCGAATGGGCGTGAATGATGTCTGGCCGCCAGCTACGGATGACACCCTCCATCGCCCGTGCCAGATCAGACACCTCGCGCAGCTCGCGTACCAGTGGCGGGCCGCCCCTGCGCGCCAGCGGGGTGCGATAGAAGGTGAGGCCGTCGACCGTTTCGACCGCAGGCCCCGCCGCGCTGTGCCGCTGGCCCGTCAACCCGCGCACCTCCCAGCCCTGCGCGATCTGCGCCCGCAGGATCGCGCGTGTGCGAAAGCTATAGCCGCTGTGCATCGGCAGGCTGTGATCGAGTATGTGCAGGATGCGCGTCATAAGATCGCCCTCTACCCTGAAAACATTTAACGGCGCGTCAACCATGCTAGGGTAAGGACTTCTCCGGAACCACGCGATGATCGACACCTTCTCCCTGCTATTGAGCCATGCGCTGCTGTTTGTCGCCTGCTGGCGGCTGCTCGCGCGCCGGGATCTCGATAACGAAGCCGGACGAAGCAAGGGTCCGCCCGATGCGTGACATCTTCTTCCTCGTCTTTCTCGCGGGCCTGTTTGGCATCGCGCTCAAGCGGCCATTCCTGTTCGTGCTCGCTTATGCCTATATCGACATCGTTTCTCCGCAAAGACTGAGCTATTTCCTGCTCAACGCCATCCCGATCTCGCTCATTGCCTTTGCCGGCGCGTTTGGCGGCTGGCTGATCGCGGACGCCAAGCGTGACAGCCGCTTTTCCTGGCGGCAGCTGTTGATGCTGATGCTGCTCGTCTGGTGCGGCACCACCACCGCCCGCGCCGATTTCCCGATCGACGCGGCCGCCAAATGGGCTTGGGTATGGAAAAGCCTGGTGTTCGCGATCTTCCTGCCGCTCACCCTGCGCACCCGCCTGCGGATCGAGGCGCTGGCGCTCGTGATGGTGCTGTGCGCCAGCTCGATCATCGTCACCGGCGGCATCAAAACGATCCTGTCTGGCGGCGGCTATGGCGAGCTGAACCTGATGGTCGAGGACAATAGCGGCCTGTATGAAGGCTCGACCATCTCGATGGTCGCGATCGCGATCATCCCGCTGATCCTCTGGCTATCGAAGCATGGCACCATCTTCCGCCCCGGCCGCCTCGTCACGCTCTATGCCGTGGCCCTCTCTGGCGCGTGCCTGCTGATCCCCATCGGCACCGTAACGCGCACCGGCCTGCTGTGCATCATATTGCTGGGCGCGCTGTTCCTGTGGCGCAGCAAAAAGCGCGTGCAATATGGGCTGGCGTTAGCTGCGCTGCTCGTTGTCGCGATCCCGTTCCTGCCGACAAGTTTTACCGCGCGCATGGGCACGATCCAGAACTACCAGGGCGACCAGAGCGCCTCCACCCGGCTCGAAGTGTGGAAATGGACGCTGAATTACGTGAAGAGCCATCCAGCAGGCGGCGGCTTCGACGCCTATCGCGCCAACAGGTTCGAATATGACACGCTGCGCACCGAGGGCATCGGCAACGACAAGCGCATCGTCAAGGAGCATGTGGTCGAGGAAGGGCGCGCCTATCACAGCGCCTATTTCGAGATGCTGGGCGAACAAGGCTATCCCGGCTTTGCGCTGTGGGCGATGATCCACCTGTTCTCGTTCATCAGCACCCACCGGGTCTATGCCCGCTACAAGCGCAGCCCGGCGCCCGATGAGGCATGGATCGCCCCGCTCGCCCTCGCCCTGCAACAGGGCCATCTCATCTACCTCCTCGGCGCGGCGTTCGTCGGCATCGCCTATCAGCCGCTGATACTGATGATGCTGGCGATGCAGATCGGCCTCGCGACCTACCTCGCCCGGCTGCGCAAGGCACAGGCCGCCACCCCGATATTCGCGCGGGTGGCGCGGGCGTGAGCGCCGGCATGACCACCCCCGCCCGTCCGCAGCTCGATGGCCTGACCGCGGCGCGCGGGCTCGCGGCATGGATGGTGGTGCTATACCATATCCGCGCGAGCACGCCGTGGTTACCGGACTGGGCAATGGCCTTCGTGCACAAAGGCTATCTCGCGGTCGATTTCTTTTTCATCCTGTCCGGCTTCGTCATCTGGCTGTCTGCGAGCGGAGAGTTCGCGGCGCGCGGGCTGGCCGCCAGCCCCGCGTTCCTGCGCAGGCGGCTGGCGCGCATCTATCCGCTCTATGCGACGATGCTGGGGCTGACGGTGGCGTTTGTCGCCCTGCTGCACGCCACCGGGCGCGATGCGGCGGGCTATCCATGGGCAGAGCTGCCGCTGCATATCCTGATGCTCCAGAACTGGGGCTTTACGGAGACGCTGAGCTGGAACCATCCCGCCTGGTCGATCAGCACCGAGTTCGCGGCCTATCTGCTGTTTCCCATGCTGGCGTGGCTGCTCCCCCTCGCCCGCGCGCCGCGCGTTGTGTTGGCGTTGGGCGTGGCGGGCATCATCGGGGCGATGGCGGCGGCGCTGCGTCATGCCGGGGTGGAGGATCTGGGTGCGGACATTCCCCGCTTCGGGCTGCTGCGGTGCCTGTGCGAGTTCACCGCCGGGGCGATGCTGTGCGCGCTGTGGAACCAAGGCGCGCACTGTCTGACGCGCTGGGCCGTGGCGGCGGCGGGCATGGCGGCGGCGCTGGCCTGGGGCTGGGGCTGGGGCGTCAGCACTATCAACGAACTCTGGGCCTTCCCGCTGATTACCGCCAGCACCATCTACCTGCTCGCGGATTACAACCGCGCCGGTGGCGGCACCCCCGCCCCGCTGCGGTATCTCGGCGAGTTCAGCTACGCCACCTATCTGGCGCACTTCATGCTGTTCATCGGGTTCAAGATCGCTTTTGTGCGGGATGCGGTAAACATCGCGCCGCATCTGATCCTCCTCTATCTGCTGCTGACCCTCGCGGCGTCCGTGGTTCTCTATCACGGGGTCGAGAAACCGGGGCGGCGATGGGTGGGCAAAAGGGGTGACAAAACCGCCGCGCTGCCCTAGGGGCCGGCTTCGTGACCATGCTCCGCGCCCTGATTCGCGATCATCGCGCCCTCGCGCTGCTGCTGCTGGCCTGCGCGCTCGCCGCCAAGGCGCTGATCCCGCAGGGCTATATGGCAGGCGGCGGAACGAAGCTGCTCTCCGTCCAGCTCTGCCTCGACGGCATCACCCACAAGAGCATCGCCATTACCGTGCCGGTAAACGGCGACCCCGCGCCCCAAAAAGCCCCGGCAAACGAACCCTGCGCCTTCACGGCCCTCGGTATGGGCGCGCTCTCCGGGGCGGATGCACCGCTGCTCGCGCTCGCGCTTATTTTCATCCTCGCGGCGGGCTTTACCCCGCGCGCCCTTATGGTGCGTGGCCGCACGCCCTATCTGCGTCCGCCTCTGCGCGGGCCGCCACTTACTGCCTGAACCCATAGCTTCGCCACGCCGACGGACCAGCGCTCACCCGCGCGCCGCCGTGCGATTTGCCCTAGTGTTCAGGATCGTTTCTCATGAAAACCGCATACGCCGCGCTCGCGGCCGCCCTTTGCTTTTCCACGCCCGCCCTCGCCCATGACGCCGCCGACGCCGCCGACGCCGCCGCAGACGCGCCCGACACCATCCTCGTCGTCGGTCAGCGGGACGCCCCGATCGAGATCGCCCCGCGCGGCCTCGCCGTGTCCCTGGGCGAGCAGCAGTTTGCCGCCGTCAACGCGTCCAACACCGAGGATCTGATGAAATATGCGCCCAATTTCTTCGTGCGCAAACGCTATGCGGGAGACAGCAACGGCGTCCCCGGCTTTCGCGGCACCCACTCGGTGCAGAGCGCACGCACGCTGGTGATGGTCGATGGCTTCGTCGTCTCCAACTTCCTCGGCAACAGCTTCAATTTCGCGCCGAAATGGGGCGTGGTCGGCCCCGGCGAGGTGCGGCAGTTCGATATCGTCTATGGTCCCTATAGCGCCCGCACTGTCGGCAATTCGATGGGCGGCATCGTCGCTATCACCACCCGCGACCCGCAGGACACCGAGGCGTTTGTGAAGGTGCAGGGCATGGCGCAGCCCTACAAGCAGTTCGGCACCGATGACAGCTATTGGGGTGGCTCGGCCGAAGCGGGGTTTGGCCTGAAACAAAAGGACGGCCCGTGGTCGCTCCGCGTCACCGCGCGCTATTTCAAGAACGAAGGCCATCCGATGAGCTTTTATGGCCTGACGCCTGCGACGGGGACCGCTGCCACCATCCTTTCGACCGACACCATCATCACAGGCGCGATCGTCGATCCGAAGCAGCGCGCGGCAACAGCGGCGGGCACCGGCCTGCAAAACGTCCCGCAGAATTTCGGCGCAGTCTGCCTTACCGGCACAGGCACGCCTGCCTGCCCCACCGTCCCCGGCTCGGCCGCCAATCCGATCTTCGCCGCCCAATCGCCCGCCCTCATCAGCCAGAAACAGGGCAAGCTCAAGATCGGCTATGACGATGGCAGCATTACCGGCCAGTTGCTCTTCGCGTGGTGGAACAACAAGGACGACCAGCACGCGCCCGATTGCTATCTGCGCGATACAGCGACGGGCAATGTAAAATGCGAAGGCCGTGTCGTATATAATGGCACGGTTTACACCGCTTCGGGCGCCAACTGGTCGATCACCAACCGCGACGAATTTCTGCTTGGCCTCAAACTTGCCGCTCCGCTGTGGGGACAATGGACGGCAAGGGCCTCGCTCTCCACCTACCAGATCGTGACCAGCGACGGCTTTACCTCTAACGGCTATATCGCGGGGCGCGATAATACCGGCGGGCGGCTGGCCGAAGCCGGGCCAACCGGCTGGTGGACGGGTGATCTCACGCTGGAGCGCAAAGGCGGCGCGCATGAGCTGGCTGTTGGCACAACCGCCAGCTTCTATCGCACCGACACCCGCAACTATACCCTGAACAATTGGCGCAGCACAGCGGGCAAGGCGTTTTCCACCGAAACCTAAGGCAAAACGCGTATCCTTTCGGTCTGGGCCGAGGATGTGTGGCACATCACGTCCGATGCGCAGATCAGCGCAGGCCTGCGCTACGACGACTGGCGCGCGTATGACGGCGGGCTAGGCAGGCTGACCACTACCGCACCGATTGTCCCGGTATTCAACAGCTATGCCAGCCGCCACGAGGATGCGCTCTCGCCGACCATATCCGGCCAGGTCGATCTGGGTGGCACGCTGGTGCAACTCAGCCTCGCCATGGCGACACGCTTCCCCACCGTGGGAGAGCTGTTTCAAGGCAGCCTGAATGGCGATGGCACCTTCAATATCAATAGCTTCGACCCCATGCTGAAGCCGGAAAAGAGCCGGGACGCTAATCTGCTGGTGCGCCGCGATCTTGGACCTGTCACCCTCACCGGATCGGTTTTCTATCAGCGGGTGGAGGATACGATCTTCCAGTATTTCGGATTTAATCAGAACGGCTTTACCAGTTCCACATACAAAAATATCGACCTCACCCGCCAGTGGGGCGTGGAGGCGATTGCCGAGACGAAGGACTGGCCGGTGCCGGGCATGAATATCGAGGCGAATGCGGCGTGGATCGACAGCAAAACGCTGCGCAATCGTGCCAATAGTGCGGCAGAAGGGGTGCAGTTTCCGCGCATTCCGCGCTGGCGCATCAACGCGAATATGCGCTATTGTGTCACAGAAAATGTGCAAACTTCGCTGGGGATGCGCTATGCCAGCCGCCCGAATACGGACCTGTTCGGCACGCAGCGTGGCGACACCTTCGGCTATACGTCCGAGCTGTTCGCGCTGGATGCGCGGGTAAACTGGGATATTTCTGCGCATTTCCGCCTGTCCGCGGGCGTGGACAACATTTCCAACAACCGCGCCTGGGTGTTCCACCCCTATCCCCAGCGCACCTTCCTGTTGGAAGCGGGATGGAGGCTTTAGACATGGAAAACTCCCTCTACCGCACCCTCTGGCGCTGGCACTTCTACGCCGGATTGTTCGTCATGCCCATGCTGCTCATCCTCGCGCTTACCGGCGCGGTCTATCTGTTCAAGCCGCAGGTGGAACGGTGGGAGGAGCGCAGTTTTCAGGGGTTGAGTGTGGCAGGAGCGGTCGCTCCCTCGCGTCAACGTGATGCCGCGCTGGCCGCCTTCCCCGGCGCGAGTTTCCATAGCTATCGCCTCCCCGAACGCTCAGGCGATGCCGCGCTCATCCACCTCGCCCTGCCGGACAACGCAGGGATGCGCGATGTGTTCGTCTCGCCGCAAGGCGACGTGCTCGGCTCATTGAACCCCGACCAGCGGATCATGGAAATCACTCAGGAAATTCATGGGCAATTGCTGCTCGGCCCCCAAGGGAGCTGGCTGGTCGAGCTGGCAGCGAGCTGGGCGATCGTGATGATCGCCACCGGACTTTACCTGTGGTGGCCGCGCGGGAGAGGGCTTGCGGGTGTGCTATGGCCGCGCTTGAAGCAGGGGCAGCGTGTGCTGTGGCGCGATCTGCATGCCGTCACCGGCTTCTGGGTGTCCGGCCTCGCGCTCGTTCTGCTCGTTACGGGCCTGCCATGGGCCGATGTGTGGGGCAGCGGGTTCAAGGCCGTGCGCGCGCAGATGGGCTGGATCAAGGGCGTGCAGGACTGGACCCTAGGCGGCCGTGCGTTAAATGCGGATATTGATGAGCATGCAATGCATAAGGAACATGACCATGGTGCCATGATGGGTGAGAGGCATACTATGGCGCATAATCCCTCCATGCACGATGCGCTCGATACCGTCACTGCACGGGCAGCGACACAGAACCTGCCCTTCCCGGTCATCGTCACACCGCCCGGCGCGCCACAGGCTTTCGGCGCAAAGGAGGTGCCCGGCTGGACTGTGAGATCTGATACGCAGAACCGCCCTCAGCGCATTACAATCCGGTTTGACGCGACCGGCGCGCAGGAAACCGCGCGCGAAACCTTCGCCGACAAGCATGTGATCGATCAGGTGGTGGGCTATGGCATTGCGTGGCACGAGGGCGCGTTGTTCGGATGGGTCAACCAGCTTATCGGTGTGCTGACCGCGCTGATGCTGGTGACCCTCAGTGTCACGGGATTTATCATGTGGTGGAGGCGCAGGCCGAAGGATGGCCTTGGCGCACCGCCTGCCCCTCGCACCCTTGCGCGCAACTTAGCGGTAATGGCAATCGGCGGATTTTTCTTCCTTACCCTGCCGCTGTTCGCTCTGTCGCTTATGGTAGTATGGCTCATCGACCGCGTGAGCCACAAGCTATCAGCGGTTTAACCAGTCGCCACTCGGGATCGGTTCCAGCCCAACGACGGGCATGGTATAAAGATAGGCCCACGCGCACACTTCCGCGTCGAAAAGCTCTATACATATTACCTCCCGTCGATACTCTTGAGGGTGCGGAAAGCGGGGGCCGCACTCTTCATAATCGTCAAGCCATGCGAGGGTTGTCTCAGGATGAGCCATGCGCAGCACATCACCCATGACCCAGCTCGCCACCCCGGCAGGCTCCACCCCCAACGCCGGATACCAGCCCAGCCGGAAGAGGCGACCGCGCGCTCTTCCTGCGCCCTGCCATGTCGCCTGCGCATGCAAACGCCGCGCCTCCTCATTACTGCAACCGCGCCGCAAAGTGCCATAAACGAACAGCAGGTCAGGCCCGCTCATGCACACTCTTCAAAAGAACAAAAGATGAACATATACTGGCTGCCGCGAATCATGAGGTGCTTTTCATGTCCCAATCCTACCCCTCATCTCCGCTCAAATGGCTCTATGTTGATTTCAATAGCTATTTTGCAAGCGTGGAACAGCAGGAACAGCCGCATTTGCGCGGGCTGCCGGTCGCGGTTGTGCCCGTTGAGACGGAAAGCACCTGCGCCATCGCCGCCAGCTATGAAGCGAAAGCCTTTGGCATACGCACCGGCACACCAATTTGGGAGGCTAAGCGGATGTGCCGTGGGCTAGTTTGCGTGTTGGCGCGGCATGAACTGTATGTGGACTATCACCACCGCGCGATTGCCGAGATTAACCGCCATATCCCTGTGAGCGAGGTCTGCTCGATCGACGAGATGGCCTCCCGTCTGCTGCGCAACGAGGCGCAGCCCGAAGCGGCCCGCGCCATCGCGCTTTCGATCAAGGCAGGACTTGCCGCGAATTTGGGGCCATGGGTGCGTTGCTCCATCGGCATTGCCGCCAACCGTTATCTCGCCAAGGTAGCAACAGATCTCGAGAAGCCTGACGGCCTCACTGTCCTGATGCCAGAGGAAGCGGAGCACCGCCTGATCGCGGAGCTAAAACCGCGCGATCTGCCAGGTATAGGCCGCAACATGGAGCGCCGTCTGTGGCTGAACGGCGTTCACACCATGGCGGAGCTGATGGCGCTGAACCGGCGGCGCATGCGGCACATCTGGGGTAGCATCTGGGGTGAACGCATGTGGTATCTGCTGCGAGGACATGATCTCCCCGAGCTGGAGACGCAGCGTCGTTCCATCGGACATAGCCATGTGCTGGCGCCTGCGCTGCGGCCGCCCGGAGAGGCGATCAACGTCGCACGCCGCCTGACGATGAAAGCCGCCGCCAGGCTGCGGCGCATGGGCTACACCGCCACCTATTTCGGCTTTGCGGCGCGGCTGGAAGATGGGCGCAAAATGGGTGGCGAGATGCGCTGCCGCCCCGCGCAGGATAGTCCCGCCTTCCTCGCCATGTTGCTTGCTATCTGGGACCGGACAATCATCAGAGAACGAGGAATCGCAATCAAGAAAATTTCGGTCGTGATGCTGGGGCTGGCGGATGGAAACAGCATCCAGCTTTCGCTGTTCGATACGAGCAGCGGAAAGGCAGAGGAAAAATTGGAAAACTCACCGCGCAGCCTCCGCCTGTCCCACGCGCTTGACCACCTCAACCATAAATTCGGCCGCGATACCGTGCTGATCGGCATGCTGCCCAGCGCCGGGCGCGGCTTCTCCGGCACCAAAATCGCTTTTACCCGTATCCCTGATCGGGAAGAGTTTCTGGAATAGCGCCCACGCCCGGACAGAGCTTCTCCATCCTACAATGGGGAGACAGCATTCTTCGACATCCGGGAGGAACATCATGCAAGCACTTCTCACAATGGCATCGGCCCTGTCGATGACAGTGGCCGCAACCGCCCCTCATACAGCGCCGCACGCCAGCCACGCCCCCCACTGGAGCTACTCTGGCGAAGAAGGGCCAGAGCATTGGGGCACTATCGCGCCGGAGTTTGCCACCTGTGCGGCAGGCAAGGCGCAATCGCCGATAGACCATGCCGCATTCGATGCGAAGCACGCCATCGCCGTCAGCACAGACTATCACCCCGGTCCGCTCACCCTGCTGAACAATGGACACACGGTGCAGATCAATTTCGCGCCCGGCTCCATGCTCAAGAGCAAATCCAACAGCTATGAACTGGTGCAGGTGCACTTCCACACGCCTTCAGAGGAAGCGTTTAATGGCAGGCATTACCCGATGGTCGCGCATTGGGTACACAAGGATGCCGCCGGCAAGTTAGCCGTAATGGGGGTGATGTTCGAAGAGGGGGCCGCCAATGCAGAGCTGGCAAAACTGATCGCCCATGCCCCAAAAACCCAGACCGAATTCCATACGGTTGCGGGCATTGCGCTAAATCCCGCCGCCCTGCTACCGCATGATCTGCATGTCTGGCGCTATAAAGGCTCGCTCACCACCCCGCCGTGTAGCGAAGGTGTGACCTGGCATGTAGCGCTCACTCCCGTCAGTGCCAGCAAGGACCAGATCAGCGCGCTGCACGCGATCGTGGGCAACAACGCCCGGCCAGTGCAACCACTCAACGGACGGCAGATTTTAGCGGAATAACGACCCGGCGCGTGGGGCGACGGAGCGCTTTCTGAGCGTTACGCCGCCTTCGCGCGGTTGGCGCGTTTGCGCTCGTTCGGATCAAGGTGACGCTTGCGAATGCGGATCGACTTGGGCGTCACCTCCACCATCTCGTCCTCGTCGATGTAGGCAATCGCCTGCTCCAGCGTCATCCGCTTGGGCGGGGTGAGGCGGATCGCGTCATCCTTGCCGGTGGAGCGGAAGTTGGTGAGCTGCTTGCTCTTCATCGGATTGACTTCAAGGTCGTCCGGCTTGGCATTCTCGCCGATGACCATGCCCTCATAGAGCGGCTCGCCTGGCGAGACGAACAATATGCCGCGCTCTTCCAACGGCCCAAGCGCATAGGCCACCGCCTCGCCTGCGCCATTGGAGATCAACACGCCATTCTTGCGGCCCTCGATCGTGCCCTTATGCGGGCCATATTTCTCGAACAGCCGGTTCATGATGCCGGTGCCGCGCGTGTCAGACAGGAACTCGCCATGATAGCCGATCATCCCGCGTGATGGCGCGGAGAAGATGATGCGGGTCTTGCCGCCGCCGGATGGGCGCATGTCGGTCATTTCCGCCTTACGGATCGCCATTTTCTCGACGACCGTGCCGGCGTGTTCGTCGTCCACGTCGATGATGACGGTTTCATAAGGTTCCTCACGGCCATGCTCGCCATCGCGGAACAGCACGCGCGGGCGCGAGATGCCCAGCTCGAAGCCCTCGCGGCGCATCGTTTCGATCAGCACGCCAAGCTGAAGCTCGCCGCGCCCGGCAACTTCGAAGCTGTCCTTGTCCTCGGCTTCCGTCACCTTGATAGCGACGTTGCTCTCGCCTTCGCGGAACAGGCGGTCGCGGATCATGCGGCTCGTCACCTTGTCGCCCTCGCGGCCAGCCATCGGCGAATCGTTCACGGCAAAGCGCATAGAAAGCGTCGGCGGATCGATCGGCTGCGCCTGAATCGGCACCGAAACGGAAGTATCGGCAATCGTGTTCGACACGGTTGCAACAGAAAGTCCCGCGAGTGAAATGATGTCGCCTGCCTGCGCGCTATCGACCGGAACCCGCTCCAGCCCGCGGAACGACATGATCTTGGATGCCCGGCCAGTTTCGATGACCTTGCCATCCATATCGAGCGCGTGGATCGCCTGATTGACCTTCAGCGTGCCTGATGTCACGCGGCCTGTCAGCACACGGCCAAGGAAATTGTCGCGATCGAGTAGCGTTACGAGGAAGGTGAAGGGTGCATCGAGATCGAGCGCTGGCGGCGGCACATGCTCGACGATCTTCTCGAATAGCGGGATCAGCGTGCCTTCCCGCCGATCCGGGTCGGCGCTGGCATAGCCATTGCGGCCCGACGCATACAGCACCGGGAAGTCGAGCTGCTCATCGGTCGCATCGAGCGAGACGAACAGATCAAACACCTCATCCAGCACTTCCTGAATACGCTCGTCTGGGCGATCGACCTTGTTGACGACGACGATCGGACGCAGGCCCAGCGCCAGCGCCTTGCCGGTGACGAACTTGGTCTGTGGCATCGCACCTTCGGAGCTGTCGACCAAGAGGATCACGCCATCGACCATCGAGAGGATGCGCTCCACCTCGCCGCCGAAGTCGGCGTGGCCCGGCGTATCGACGATGTTGATCCGCACCGGCTCGCCGCCGCCCGGAGGCGTCCACTCGACCGAAGTCGGCTTGGCGAGAATGGTGATGCCGCGCTCTTTTTCGAGATCGTTCGAATCCATCGCCCGTTCTTCCACGCGCTGATTGTCGCGGAAGGTTCCGGACTGACGGAACAACTGGTCAACAAGGGTGGTCTTGCCATGATCGACGTGCGCGATGATGGCCACATTGCGGAGGCTCATTGGTGTCTGCTCGTTTTAGAGGGGATGCTTTGGCCGCGGCCCTTAGCTCATTTTGCGATGCAGCGCAATGCATGCAGCGCAACGCCAAAATCAGAAGGCCGAGCCATCTTTTCTGGTAAACGCATTTCCCTGAGGGCAGTGCATGTCGATATCTGGATAATGGCATGCGCCCGTGGGCGGCTTACCGATCGCCACGAACACGCAGTCCGCATCGCTTTCATTCACAACATGATGGCCGTTGCCGTCATTCTTGGGAAAGGCTGCGACATCGCCGGGAAAAAGCGGTGTGCGTCCGGCATCGTCGATCAGCACCGCCTCGCCCGAAAGCAGGATGACCAACTCGTCCTCATCCTCATGCCAGTGCCGCTGAGACGAGGCCGCACCCGGCGCGAGCATTACGTGGCTGACCCCAAAGTCCTCCAGCCCAAAAAGCGGCGCGAGGCGGCGCACCCAGCGCCCCTGAACCGCGCCCGCATATTCGGCAGGATATGTCGTGCGGTTGACTGCGACGATGGAGGACAGATCGATCTTGGGCATGGCGCATCCCTTATCTGGCGCTGGGGGCGATCATCGGCTATCGCAACGCCATGCCGATGTCCAATCCCGTAATGACCGATCCCCTCCCTTTGGCTGAGCGACTGATCGCCTGTTCCTCTGTTACCCCCGCGCGTGGCCCGGTGTTCGATGCGCTGGAGGCGATGCTCACGCCGCTGGGTTTTGAAGTGGACCGCTTTATCATGGGCGACGCGCCGGGCGGTCCTGTAGAAAACCTCATTGCACTGCGCAGCAACGGTGGTGGCACCCATTTCGCCTTTGCGGGGCATCTCGATGTCGTGCCGCCGGGTGAGGGATGGGCCACCGCACCGTTCATGCCTGAGCTGCGAGGCGAGCTGCTCCATGGGCGCGGCGCGGTCGATATGAAGGGCAGTATCGCGAGCTTTGTGGCTGCCCTGCCCGATTGCCTTGATCTGCCTGGCACGCTCAGCCTGCTGATCACGGGCGATGAGGAAGGCGTCGCCCTGCATGGCACCCGCGCGATCATCGAGCGGATGCGCGCACGCGGCATCGCGCCCGATCTCTGCCTGGTGGGCGAGCCGACATCAGTGCACCGCCTTGGGGATATGATAAAGATTGGTCGGCGCGGCTCCGTCAATATGTGGATCACGGTGAAGGGTTGCCAAGGCCATGTCGCTTACCCGCATCTGGCGGACAACCCTATCCCGCGGCTCGTGCGGATCCTCTCCGCCATAGAGGCGACCGAGTTGGATAGCGGCAATGACTGGTTTCAACCGAGCAATATCGAGATTACCGACATTGCGGTCGGCAATGAGGCGACCAACATGATCCCCGGCGAAGCACGGGCGCGCATCTCGATCCGCTTTAACGACATGCACAGTGGCGCCAGCCTCATAGAACGCATCCGCGCTCTTGCGGAGGTGGAGGGCGGAACATTGGAGGCGCAGATCAGCGGTGAGGCCTTTCTGACCCCGCCTGGCGCTTTCTCAACGCTGGTGAGCCAGGCGATTGAAGCAAAAACAGGCATTGCCCCTGAACTTTCGACCACGGGTGGCACCTCTGACGCGCGATTCCTCTCGGCGCTTTGCCCGGTGGTGGAATTCGGCCTCACCAACGCAACGATGCACAAGCTGGACGAGGCAGTGGCGGTAGCGGATCTCTATGCGCTGCGCGATATATATGCGGCGATCATGCGGAAAGCGCTGGCCTAGCTCGCCTGCCCTGAAGCACGATGCCACGCCCGTTTGCGCGCATACATATTGGCGTCGGCCCGCTCAATCAGAGCGTCGACTGTATCGTCCGGCATCAACATCGCCCAGCCTATCGACGCCGACACCGGCAACACCGCCTCTGCATAGCGACATTCCGTGCCGCGCAGCAACCGGCCAAGCTGCTCTGCCTTAGCCTCGGTGCGCACCTCATCGACCTCCTCGATGATGAGCGCGAATTCATCGCCCCCCAGCCGTGCGGCAACGTCCGTCTCGCGGATGTGCGCATGCACGAGCTGCGCGGCATGAACCAGCGCAAAATCCCCTGCGCTATGGCCGAACTTGTCGTTAATATGCTTCATCCGATTGATATCGATGAACAGCAGCGCCGATGATGTGCCATAGCGCCGCGCCCGCACGATCCGTTCATGCAGCGCCCCCAGAAAATAGCGGCGGTTATAAAGCGGCGTCAGCGTGTCGCGGATCGCTACCCGCTCCAGCTCCGCATTAGCGATGCGTAGCATCCGCGCTTCGCGGCGCAGCGCAACAACTTCAGCCTTCAATTCGGCAATGACGGCGGCGGACTGGTCCACCTCCCCCATAATGCAATCCGTCCGGCCGCGCTCGGTCATGCGCTGTCCATCCCTTGATAGCTGCCCATATACCGCACATGCCCGCTGCCGGGCCATGGAGTCGGCACAGTCTTATATTCGCCTCTTTTCAGTTACTGATAGGTGAATAGCGACATCGGTTCGTCGCGAACATATCTTGGGCATTGCCCCCCGCCGCCGGGCTGGTTAAGGCCTGAAAGCGCCAAAGGGAGGAAGCACAGCACATGACGGGGCATAGCAGCCAGGGGGCGTCTCCCATCATCGGTGTCATTATGGGCAGCCGATCTGATTGGGAGACGATGCGCCATACCAGCGAAACACTGAGCGCGCTCGGTGTGCCGCACGAGTGCAAGGTTGTCTCTGCACATCGCACACCGCAGCGTCTTTATGATTATGCGACGGGTGCAGTCGGGCGGGGCCTCAAGGCCATTATCGCCGGTGCAGGAGGCGCGGCGCATCTGCCGGGGATGACCGCGAGCATGACGCGGCTGCCGGTGCTGGGTGTGCCCGTTGAATCCAAGGCCTTGCAGGGCATGGACAGCCTGCTGTCCATCGTCCAGATGCCTGCGGGAATTCCTGTCGGCACAGTGGCAATCGGGCGGGCGGGCGCGGTCAACGCCGCTCTGCTCGCCACCGCAATGCTCGCCACCACTGACGAAGCGCTGGCCGCCCGGCTGGAAGCATGGCGTGAAAAGCAGACCGCCGACGTGGCGCAGGAGCCGGAATGAGCGCACTTCCGCCCGGTTCCATCATCGGTATCATCGGCGGTGGCCAACTAGGCCGAATGCTGGGCGTGGCGGCAGCGCAACTGGGTTATCGCGCGCATATCTATGCGCCAGAGGAAAGCGGTCCGGCGGCCGATACGTGCGCGCAATGGATGCAGGGCGCCTACGACGACACAGACAAGCTCGGCTCTTTTGCCTATGCGGTCGATGTATTGACCTACGAGTTTGAAAATATCGACAGCGGCGCGATCGAGATCCTGAGTCGTCACGGGTTGGTGCGGCCCAATGCCGATGCGCTGCGCGTGGCCCAGGACCGGCTGAGCGAGAAGAGTTTCGTTGCCGGCCTCGGCGGCCAAACGGCGCCCTTCGCAGCGGTAGACAGCCTCGCCGATTTGGAAACCGCACTGGCCCATATCAGCACGCCTTCCATCCTCAAGACCAACCGATTTGGTTATGACGGCAAGGGGCAGGTGCGCCTGACCGGGGCGGTGGGCGAGGCGAAGGCGGCATGGGAGGCTGTCAAAGGTCAGTCATGCATTCTGGAAGGCTTCGTAACCTTCGAGGCCGAATTCTCAATTATTCTTGTGCGCAATGCCAATGGCGACATCCGTTTCTGGGACAGCCCTCATAATGTGCATGTCGACGGCATTCTCGCTACTTCCACCCTGCCTGCCGGGCCATTGATCGCGCCGCATGTGGAGCCGGCCCGACATCTTGCCGCGCAGGTCGCCAGTGCCCTGGGCTATGTAGGCGTGCTGACGCTCGAATTTTTCGCCACCGCGCAGGGGCCAGTGTTCAACGAGATGGCGCCGCGCGTCCACAACAGCGGCCATTGGACCATCGAAGGCGCGCTTACCAGCCAGTTTGAAAACCATATCCGCGCCATATGCGGGCTGCCGTTAGGCCATACGGGGATGGCGGCGAAGGCGGTGGAGATGCGCAACCTCATCGGCGATGAGGCACACGCATGGCCTGAAATCCTTGCTGATCCCGCCAACCATCTTCATCTTTATGGCAAGCATGGCGCGCGGCCTGGTCGTAAGATGGGCCACGTCACCCGGCTGGAGTTATAGGCGATGAACCACCCGGAGATCGTCCTGATCCTGGCCCGCGCGGACAACGGCATCATTGGTCGCGATGGTCGCCTACCATGGCATATTCCCGCTGACTTACGGCATTTCAAGGCTCTGACACAGGGCACGCCGATGATTATGGGACGCCGCACCTTCGAGAGCCTGCCCGGCCTGCTTGAAGGGCGGCGGCATATCGTGCTGACCCGCGATGCCGTCTGGCAGGAGGATGGCGCCGAAGTGGCGCATGATGTCGAGGCGGCGCTGCACCTCGCCAACGCGCCGCATATCTCCGTTATCGGCGGGGCAGAGATCTATAATCAGTTCCTTCCACTCGCAGACCGTATCGAACTGACCGAAGTGCACGCCCAAATGCAAGGCGATACCAGCATAGACCTGCCCGATCAGGCCATTTGGCAAGAGAGTGCACGCCAACATCACGCCGCAGAAGCTGGTCGTCCTGCCTATAGTTTCGTCACCTTGCGACGAACGGGGGAACCTGCTTCCTTATAGCGCGCTCAAAGCCCTAACCCCATTAAGGAGTAGGGATCATGCATATAGAAACTCGCGACGGAACCTATCTTCATGTCAAGGATATGGGAGAAGGCCATCCGGTTATCCTAATCCACGGCTGGCCGTTGACCGGAGATATGTGGGAGTATCAGACGCTAGCGCTGCTCGAAGCGGGCTATAGGGTGATCACTTATGATCGTCGGGGTTTCGGCCATTCTACGCATACCGCACATGGCTATGATTATGATACATTCGCGGATGACCTGGCCGATATCATTGAGCATCTTGAATTGGATGGTTTCTGCCTCGTCGGCTTCTCCATGGGTGGCGGCGAAATTGTGCGCTATCTTTCGCGCTATGGCACGGGCAAGGTGATGGGCGCGGCGCTTATTTCATCGGTCGTACCCTATTTGCTGAAAGATCCCAGCAACGAGGATGGCGTCGATGAGACAATATTCGAAAAAATGGAACAGGACATAAGGGAGGATCGCTTTGCCTTCCTTCAGAGCTTTGCCAAACAGTTTTATGGCGTAGGACTGGTCAGCAGACCCGTCAGTCAGGCACTGATGGACTGGACCTTTGCCTTGGCAATGATGGCCGGCCCTCTAGCAACGATCCGATGCATTGAGGCATTTTCCCGCACCGATTTCCGCCATGATATGGAAAATATCACGATTCCCACGCTGGTCATCCATGGCACAGATGACAAGACTGTGCCGATCGATGTTTCCGGCCGTAAGGCGGCAGCAAGCATCAGCGGAGCAAGATTGATAGAATATGAGGGTGAGCCGCATGGCTTGTTCGCCACGGCTCCGCACCGTCTCAACAGCGACCTGCTGGCTTTTCTGGATGATCGCCGCGCGGATTCTCACACGCCCTCAGTCAGGCAGGCGGAAACCGCCTGACCGGAAGGCAGGCGCAGCCGGACAAAGGCCGCGCGTGCATCATTGCCTCTATAGGAGGGGCTGCTATAGCCGGCTCCTATGCAGCGGATCGACGACAGGGGGGCGGTGGCGCCGGCATTGCGGGGCGCCATTATTGCCATGGGAAATTTCGACGGGTTTCACCGCGGCCATCAGGCCGTCGTGAGGCGGTCAACAGGATGGGCCAAGGCAGAGGGCCGACCTACTATCGTTGCGACTTTCGATCCCCATCCCATGCGCCTGTTCAGGCCGGAAACAGCGCCTTTTCGCCTTACCACTCTCGGCCAGCGAGAACGCCTCTTCGCCGAAGCTGGTGCGGATGCGATGCTGGTTTTCGGTTTTACTCCTGAACTGGCCGCGAAAAGCGCGCAGGAATTCATCGCGCTGCTAGCGACGCATTTAGGGGCGGCGGGAGTGGTAACCGGACAGGACTTCACCTTCGGCAAGGGACGCAGTGGCACCGTTGCACAGCTCATTGAGTTGGGTGCCCCCATGGGCTTGCGCGCGGAATCGGTCGCCGCCGTGACGGATGAGGCGGGAATGGTCGTTTCATCGAGCCGTATCCGCGAAGCCTTGCGCTCCGGCGACTGCACCACAGCAACACGCCTGCTCACCCGTCCTTTCGCGATTGAGGGCGTGGTCCAGCACGGTGCCAAGCTGGGCCGCACACTCGATTTCCCGACCGCCAATATTACTCTGGGCAGCTATCTGCGCCCGGCCTACGGTGTCTATGCGGTGCGCGGGCGCCTGCCCGATGGGCGCGTGGTCGATGGCGTGGCCAACCTCGGCATTCGCCCGATGTTCGACCCGCCGAAGGAGCTGCTCGAGGCGTATTTCTTCGACTTCGCCGAGGATCTTTATAACCAGACCATCGAGGTGCAGCTCATCGCCCACCTGCGCTCAGAAGCAAAATATGATGGGCTGGACGCATTGAAAGCCCAGATCGAGCGGGACTGCGCGGCAGCACGGCAAATCCTTGCGGAGACGCCGCGCCTGCCGTAGAGCCGGGTCCGATTATCGCTTTTCCACCGGACCGCCAGATGACCGAACCCAAAGACTATAAAGACACTGTATTCCTGCCCAAGACCGAGTTTCCCATGAAGGCCGGCCTCAGCGCAAAGGAACCGGCTATTGCCGCGCAGTGGGAGGCGGATGATCTATACGGCAAGCTGCGCGCTGCGCGGGCGGAGCGCGAACGCTTCGTGCTGCACGATGGCCCGCCCTATGCCAATGGCGACATCCACATGGGCCATGCACTCAACAAGGTGTTGAAGGACATCATCGTGCGGTCCCAGACCCTGCTGGGCAAAGACGCGCCCTATACGCCGGGCTGGGATTGCCATGGTCTGCCGATCGAGTGGAAGATCGAGGAGGAATACAGGAAGAAGAAGCTCAACAAGGACGAGGTGCCGCCGCAGGAATTTCGCGCCCAGTGCCGCGCCTATGCCGACACCTGGGTCGGCACGCAAAAGGAGCAGTTCAAGCGCCTCGGCGTGATGGGCGATTGGGCCAATCCCTATCTGACCATGAACTACGACGCCGAGGCCGCGATTGTGGGAGAGCTGCTGAAGTTCGCGGAAAGCGGCCAGCTCTATCGCGGCGCGAAGCCGGTGATGTGGTCGCCTGTCGAAAAAACGGCGCTCGCCGAGGCTGAGGTCGAATATGAGGATGTGACGAGCACCCAGATCGACGTGGCGTTCGAGATCATGGAAGCGCCGAATTGCCGCGAGCTGGAAGGCGCTTATGCGGTCATCTGGACGACGACCCCGTGGACCATCCCCACCAACCAAGGCATCGCCTATGGGGAGGGGATTGAGTATGCTCTGATTCAGCTTGTGAGCACCGGAGTTGTTGGATGGGGCGATCAAGAAAGCGCTGCAAATGCGAACCCAGCGAGGAAATTGTTTGGACGCAAATTTGTAATTGCGAAAAATCTGATACCTGCATTTGAAAAACGCTTGGGCGCGGCCTTTACAGGAGAGCTGACAGAAGAGCATTCCGGTAGCGATGTACAAGTAGGCTTTTATACGCACGCTACATATACAGCTGACGCCTTGGCGAATGCCACGGCCCGCCACCCGATGCACCATCTCGGCGGTTTCTTCGCCAAGCCCCGCCCCTTCCTCCCCGCAGCCCATGTCACGACCGACGCGGGCACCGGCCTCGTCCACATGGCGCCTGATCATGGCGAGGAGGATTTCTTTGCCTGCAAGGCGCTTGGCATCGATCCCGTCTTCGCGGTGCAGGGCGATGGCAAATATCGCGAAGATTGGGCATGGCTTGGCGGCCAGGGCAGCGTCATCAACCCCAAGTTCAACGCGCCGGATGGCCCGATCTGCTCCGACCTGCGCGATGCAGGCGCGCTCCTCTCCGCCGCCGATTTCCGCCACAGCTACCCGCACTCGTGGCGCTCCAAGGCGCGGATCATCTATCGATGCACTCCGCAATGGTTCATCCCGATGGACAAGACCGGCGGCCAGATCGAGTTCGATGTCGCGCCGCTGAATGGTGTCGCGGGTGCCATCGCCGCCACCGTGTCCGGCCATGGCGCGACCCTGCGCGAAACGGCCCTCCAAGCCATCGAGGAAACCCGCTGGGTGCCGACACGCTCGCGCAACCGCATCCACGCGATGGTATCCGACCGGCCGGACTGGGTAATCAGCCGCCAGCGTGCCTGGGGCGTGCCGATCTCGCTCTATGTCCACAAGCAGACCGGCGATTACTTGCGCGATCCCGCCGTCAACGCCCGCATCCGTGAAGCCTTCAAGACAGGCGGCGCGGACGCATGGTTCGGCGCGGATCATCAGGCGCTGCTGGGCAATGAATACCGCCTCGACGACTATGAGGTGGTGAATGACATCCTCGACGTGTGGTTCGATTCAGGCTCGACCCACAGCTTCGTGATGGAGCCGCGCTTCGGCACGCAAGCCGATGACCGCGCGGACCTCTACCTCGAAGGGTCGGATCAGCATCGCGGCTGGTTCCAGTCCAGCCTGCTCGAATCCTGCGGCACACGCGGGCGGGCGCCCTATAAATCCGTCCTCACTCACGGCTTCGCGCTCGATGGGCAGGGGCGCAAAATGTCCAAATCACTCGGTAATGTCGTCGATCCGCTGAAGATCATGAGCGAGAGCGGCGCGGACATCTTGCGCATGTGGGTCGCCTCGACGGACTATTTCGACGACGTGCGCATCGGCAAGGAAGTGCTGGCGGGCAGCTCCGACTCATACCGCAAATTGCGCAATACCTTCCGCTATTTGCTTGGCGCGCTGGAGGGGTTTAGCGAAAACGAGCGCGTCGCGGTGGCAGCCATGCCAGAGCTGGAGCGTTACATGCTGCACCGGCTGGCAGAGCTGGACGCCACCTTGCGCGAAGTGGTGGAAACGCGCGACAGCGAAAACTGGCTGGAGTTCAGCCGCTACACCCGCGCGCTCAACGATTTTGCGAACAGCGACCTGTCGGCCTTCTTTTTCGATATCCGCAAGGACTGCCTGTATTGCGATGTGAACCCGGCGACGGGGAAACAGATGGAGAAGCGCAAGGCCTATCGCACGGTGCTGGATGTGCTGTTCCACGCACTCGTGCGTTACGCCGCGCCGATCATCCCCTTCACGGCGGAGGAAGTGTGGAAATCGCGCTATCCCAAGGCGGACAGCGTGCATATGCTGGATTGGCCGGAGGTTGATGGTGGGTGGAAGGATGAGGAGCTAGGGCAGCGCTGGAATCGTATTCGGTACATCCGTAGCGTTGTGACTGCTGCCGTAGAGCCTCTGCGCCGAGAAAAGAAAATTCACTCATCGTTGGAAGCCGCCGTGGGCTTAAGTTTGCCGCTAGACGAAAGACTTCAATATGATGAGTGCGAGCTTGCAGAAATATGCATCGTCTCACGTATATCGCATGTGGAGGAGTTTCCTGGCAGCGAACAAGGTGAAACAGCAGATGCATATCCGCGTAAAGTTAATGATCACAAATGTGGCCGCTGCTGGCGGCATTTGCCCGAAGTGACCGAAGACGGCGACCTATGCAACCGCTGCGAGGACATCCTCGCGTGAGCCTATGCATCCCCATTCGTCATGCTGAACTTGTTTCAGCATCCATCGCGCCTCTGGTTCCGCCGGTCTGTGGGGAGAGATGGACCCTGAAACAAGTTCAGGGTGACGGCGGGAGCGCGATGTGACCACAGCACCTCTCCTCCCCCCGCTGCATCGCAGGCTCGGTGCCTCCCTTGCCGCGACGATCCTGATCCTCGATCAGCTTATCAAATATATCGTCACCGTCCCCCTCGCGCTCGAATCGCGCGGGGATGAGGGGTTGGAGATACTGCCGATATTCGCGCTACGCTGGCTGGAAAACCGGGGCATCTCGATGGGCTTTTTCCATGCGGATAATGACATGGCGCGCTGGCTGCTGGTGGTGCTGACCGCCGGCATCGCGGCCTTTGTCGCCGCATGGATGTGGCGCGAACGGTCAAAACAGGACGTGGTGGCGCTCGGCCTCGTGCTCGGTGGTGCACTCGGCAACATCATAGACCGGGTGCGGCTCGGTTTTGTGATCGATTATGCTGATCTGCACTTCGGCGAATGGCGGCCATTCCTCATTTTCAACCTTGCTGACGCGGCGATTACCATCGGCGTGCTGATCCTGCTTGCGCGTGCGCTCCTGCTGCGCGAAAAGGACGCAAATTCGGAGAGTCAAACAAATGCGTAAACTTGTCGTCGTCGCCACACTTACCGCCACGCTTGCAGGCCTCTCTGCATGCGGATCGAGCGGAATTTTCAACCGCGCCCGCCCGGATGAGATGCAGGTGACGCGGCAGGCGCCGCTCGTCATTCCACCCGATTTCGCGCTGGTTCCGCCCGCCCCCGGCGCCGCTTCCACGGTAACGCCCGAAGCCAGCCGTCAGGCGATGGAAGCGATGTTCGGTCCACCGGCCGCACGTTCGCCAGCCGAAGCAGCGGCCCTTTCCACTGCTGGTCGCGACAACGCGCTGCCGGGCATCCGTTCTTCAGTCGGCGATCCCGCCACCAACCTGGTTGACAAGGGCGCGACCACGCGCGACATCCTTGCCGCGCCGGAGGGTGACGGCCAATATGGCCGCGCTGTCGCAAACTAGGATTTGCTCCATTTGGGCCGCGTTAATCCGGCAGTTTCCAGTCGATTGGCGACTCGCCATGTGCGGCAAGGAAGGCGTTAGCCCGGCTGAACGGGCGACTGCCGAAAAATCCGTTATGCGCTGACAGCGGCGATGGATGGGCGGAGCGGATCACACAATGCCGCCCACCTTGGCTGACATCGCGCACAAAGGCCGCCTTTTTCTGGGCATAGGCGCCCCACAGGATAAACACGATCGGCCGCTCCTGCTGCGCCACCAGTGCGATCACCGCATCGGTAAACTTCTCCCAGCCCTTGCCCTGATGGCTGGCGGCATGCCCCATCTCGACCGTCAGCACGCTGTTCAATAGCAGCACGCCCTGCTCCGCCCAATGGGTGAGGTTGCCATGGCGCGGCGGATCAATGCCAAGGTCAGCCTTCATTTCCTTGAATATGTTGGCGAGGCTGGGCGGCGGGCGCACTCCGCGCTGCACGGAAAAGCACAGACCATGCGCCTGACCCTCGCCATGATAAGGGTCTTGCCCCAGAATGACGACCCGCACCTTATCGAGCGGCGTCAGATCCAGCGCGCGGAAATATTCGCTGCCTTTGGGAAAGATGCGCTTGCCCTGCGCCTTCTGCTCCAGCAGGAATGTGCGCAGCGAACCCATGACAGGCGCGCCAAATATATCGGCTAATGGCTCTGCCCAGCTTGGATTGAGCTTGGGGGCAGCGGAACGGGCGGCGGTGTCGGTTTTGGCAGTATCAGTCATGAGCCGGATGTTAAGGAATAAAGGATAGGATGCAAAGGCTATGCATCTGACCGCGCATTTCGAAGAAATCAGTGATCTCGCCGCGGTGGAAGCACGCTGGCGCGTATTGGAACAGCGCGCGCAGCCCAAGTCCTTTTTCCTGCGCTGGGTGTGGGTGGGAAGCTGGCTCGCCGCCATGCGTGAGGCGGGCATGGATTTGCCGGAGCTGATGGTCATTCGCGGCAGGCATGGCACTGACGAAGGGCTGGCACTGATTGGCAACGCTGCTGTTCAGCGTAAGCTCGGCTCGGTGTCGGCACTATGGCTGAATGAAGCGGGCGAGCCAGAAGCGGACCGACCCTTCATCGAGTATAACGGGCTGCTTTGCGCGCAGGACAAACTGCCTTTAGCAGTCCATGCATTTTGTGAGGCGCTGGCAGCGCGAGAGGACTGGGTGGTTCTGCACCTATCTGGCCTTGGCTTCGGCGCATTACTGACCGAAGTGCCGGGCGTGCGGCGCCGCACGATCCGCGACGCCTCGCCTGCATATTTTGCAGACCTCAAAGCGGTGCGCGGCGCAGGGGGAGACTATCTCTCGCTCCTGAGCGCCAATACGCGCGCGCAGATCAAGCGCTCGGTAAAAGACGAGCCGGCAGAGCTGGAGATCGAGTCGGCAACGGATACCGTAACGCTCGACCTTTGGCTGGAGGATATGCGCGTGATGAACGCGGGTCGCCATGCGGACAATGCGTGGGACAATTCCTTCTTTCGGAATTTTGTGCGCAGGATCGTTCGGGCAGGGCAAGCCGACGCCACCGTTGAGCTGCTGCGCATTACCGCCGGGGAAGAGGCTGTTGGCTTTCTGCTGAACTTCATATGGGCAGGCCGGGCGATGAACTATCAGTCCGCCTTCGCCCTACCGCGCACCGCCAAATCCAAGCCAGGCCTGATGTGCCATGCAGCAGCGGTGGCGCATTATGCGGCGCGTGACCTCAACCTCTACTCCTTCCTCGCAGGCAAGGATCGCTACAAGCATAGCCTCTCGACCGGCGCGGAGGAGCTGCACTGGTGGGCGCTGGAGCGATTTGACTGGCGGCTGGAAGCCGAGGCGTTCTTGCGGAAGATATTCAGCAAGTAATCATGCTACCCAGCCCAGCCGGTTGACCAGCCTAAACAGCGCTCGACCGATCCACTGCGTCTCCGACTTGTGCCCCACGGTCACCAGCGGCAGCCCTTTGGCGCGCAGACGAGCGTTGAGGCTGTGCAGCTCCCCTTCCGCGACGCTGCGCTCAGAACGCCAGGTGATCGAGAAACTGACAGAGACACTCGGTCCATTGCGCACAAAATGCGGCGCCTTCACGGGCATCAGCACGGCCTCTCCTGGTGCGAGGTGCACGGCACTTCCCCGATCCATAAACCGATCTTCCCACGCAAGGTTGCGATGTCCTCCGCTCGCGAAGCTCTCGCTCTGCTGCGGCGGCACTGTTTCCTCATCATGTGTCGGGAATACATGCATCGTCTTATCGGACCGGATCTGGAGCAGGATATTATGCTCAGGGTCCATATGAAAGGGGGTAATGCTGCCGGGCGAGGTGATGAAAATGAACGCCTCGCGGTGGAGCATCGGCCCGGTCCGCGCTTCAACCAGCGGACGCAGCTCTTCCAACGCGGCATCGAGCAGCACGGCATAAGCAGAATCGCGTTCCACATTTTTGAGCACAGCCCAACTGCCGTTGCTCTCGATCGTGCGGATCGTTTCGCCAAGGCTGAGGCCGTTGGCGGGCGTGTCCTCGGGGCGAATACCTAATGGCAAATCCCCGCGATTATACTCCACTCTTTCCGCCGGCATCCGCTCAGCCAGTTGGGCAAGCGCAGTGAGGCTGAGCAGAGGATGATCAGCCAGACAATGACGCAGATGTGCGTGCCGGTCTGGATAGGCCGCGGCAAAGGCTTCGCGCGCCTCCTCATCGAAAGCGAAGAACTCGGCAGTCTCCCGCCCTATCGGTTGATGAAGGCTCATGGCCGTCTCCCTTTCACAGAACTTATGCCGGATTCGAGAAAACCCGTAATTTCAAATGTGATATGGCGCTTGAGGGCTGTCAGCCCCTGCCCCATAAGCGCCACACGATATTGCACGATATGCCGTCGCTCCGCCCATAGGCCATCAATCATCGGATGGTTGGGCGCGGCGCAGCTATCCGACCATTCCAGCGTCGGGTCTGCCAAGGCAGCACGCAAATTGTCCAGTTCGATCAATACGCCAGGCGAGAAGCGGGCAAAGCGTTCGTCAAACGCGATCTTGTAGCTGAAAGCGCCGCATCCCAGCCGGAAGTTGACCAGCATCGCAATAGGCTGACCGTCCAGATCGATGCGCAGCATATCGAGCAAACCATTATGTGCGCTGTTCGCGATCGCTTCACGGAAAAAGGCGCGGGTAGCCGGCGCACTGCCTAGCGCCGTGCCCTCCTCGCCTTTCCAGCCAGCACACTCGAGCGCGAGGAAATCTTCCGCCCATGCCCGTGCGTCTCCGCCATCAGAGAGGCGGCGATGTGTCACTTCACCTTGCTCGGCCAGACGGTTCATGAGCCGCCTGATCTCCTTGCGCTTCTTCGCGCGGATATTGCTATCACAATAGCCTTCCGCATCCATCGCTGAGCGGAGCATTGCCCGCTCATGGCTGGCAATTCGCTTACATCCTCTTTTTTGCGCTGCGCAGAGCTGCTCGAGCGCGATTGCAACCGGCCCCTCGGCGTCCAGCACATCGAGGTGGAGGAAATTACCGGCCCAGCGCGTATCATCAAGCTGTTGCAGGATCGCAGCCCATGCCTGCGTTTCCTCGCCGGCCAGCATCAATGGCGCGCCATAAAAGCATTGACCGTGCATCCAGTTGGCGCAGTTCTTAACCCGATAGCGCGCATGCGCCGAACGCACCTGCACCGGCATCACGCCAATAAGCTGTCCGGTATCATCCCGCGCCTCGATCATCCGCACGCGCGTCCCATCCTCAAGATGGCGCAGCGCAGGGAGCAGAATAGCGGGATGATAGAAGGGGTTAGGCTCTGCCGCCCGCTGCGCAAGCGCGCGCCATTCCTCCGCACAATGCGAAGCTGCGCTGGGTATCGCAACCGGGGCGGAGGCCATGTCCATGCCTTTCCATAGCCCTAATTTCTTAGGAAATTCTTGGAGTAGGCCAAAAACTCACTGCTATCGCTCGGTCGCCGCACGCACCATCTCGCCGATCTCCGTGAACTTTTCACGCGGATTGCCCGGCAGAGCGCGCGCTACTTCCGCCGCGTCGATATTCTGCCAGTCCCGGAAGGTAACGACATCGACCCCGCGCGCCGCCAACAACGCATCCAGACCTTGCCGCCCGGCCTTGTCAGCACCCTCGCCAATGTCCTCTGCGATCTTGTCGGCGATCATCACACCGTCGGGCTTGTTGGTGCCAATGGTGCCGCTCGGCCCGCGCCGTGCCCAACCGACGCAATAGAGGCCGGGCAAGATCCGCCCCTCATCGCTCGCGAAGCGCCCCCGCCCATGCTCATAGGGCACGCCTTCAATCGCGGGCGTTTGATAGCCGATGCAACTGATAACCAGCGATGCCTCGATTGTGTAGAGCTCGCCCGTGCCATGGCTGTTGTAGCGGTCGTCCAGATCCGTGCGCTCGACAACCATGCGCTGCACATGCCCCTCGCCCTCGATCACGACCGGCATGGCATAGAAATCGAAGTCGACCGTTACCGGCTTGATCACCGGATTGGCGGCATATCCCCTCAACAAAGTGACGGATTTGCGTATCCCCGGTTCGAGCAGCGCATCCGCTCCTTCCTCGGGCAGATCCGCAGGGTCCACGCGCGGCGCGGCGCGCTCCAGCTTGGCCAGCTCGCCCAGCTCCTTGGGCGTCATTGCGATCTGGTGCGGCCCGCGCCTGCCCAGGAGCGTGACGTGGCGGATATGCGATTGCGCCAGCGCCTCTCGCGCATGGGCGACGATATCGCTGCCAGCGAACTCTTGCCGAGTCTTGGAAAGAATGCGTGCGACATCTAGCGCCACATTGCCATTGCCGATCACCACCGCATGCGTGCCATGCAACGATGGGTTCAGCCGTGCATAATCCGGGTGGCCGTTATACCATCCCACAAACGCAGCGCTGCCTACCACGCCGGGCAGGTCCGCGCCGGGAATATCGAGCTTGCGGTCATGCGGCGCACCAGTGGCGATCACCACCGCATCATAAAGCGATTGCAGTTCCGCTATGCTGATGTCCTGCCCAATGCACACATTGCCGACAAAGCGCACCGTGTCGGTGAGCGCCACCGCCTCATACCGCTTCGCCACCGCCTTGATCGACTGATGATCTGGTGCCACGCCCGTGCGAATAAGGCCGAAAGGCACCGGCAGCCGGTCGATGATGTCCACACGCGCGCCATCGCCGAAGATATTGCGGCATGCCTCTGCGGTGTAATAACCCGCCGGGCCTGACCCGATGATTGCAATATGGCGCATCCGATCCCCCGCATGATTTTGCGCCATGCTAACCGGCATTCTCTGCGCCGCAAGCAGGAATATGCGTCGCGTCTATCTATATGTAAAATCTTGCGGAAAGCCGATGCCCGGATACGCGAATAAACCAGATGGTAAATGTTTCACGCCATGGCAGAATGTATGACATCCGCGCGAAGCCTGATCAAAGACAGCGAAGCGATTCTCGAGCGGCCATCTCTGCTGGCAACGTTAGGGCTGGCGCCCATGGCGGATGGCATGTCTCCCGCATGGGCCGTGCAGGGCCTTCGCACCTCTGCCGATGCATGGCCGCTGTTTATCGCGGTGCAGCTCTGCGTCATGATCGGCGGGGTCAAACCTGCCAGCCTGGCAGATCTGGATGGTTTTATCCCTTTCGCGGCTTTAGCCGTCGCGCTTTTATTCAGCATCGGCTTGTGGTTGCTGACAGCGCACCGCCTGAGCGCAAGGCTTCAGCCGCATTACCGCATGTGGATAGTTTGCGCGCTTTCTTTCGGCGCCGCTCTAGCCTCGGGTCTATGGTTCAGTCTGCTACCCAAGGCGGTAGTAGACGGACTATTTACGCCCTTTGCCGGCCAGATCGTGCTGGCGCTGGTCGCCCTCAGCCTGTTCGGGCAACAGCGCGCGCCCGGCTTCACCTATTGCCTCGGCCTCGTGCTATGCATGGTGAGCCTGCATACTCCGGGGCGTGATGTGCTGCTCGGCGTCATGCTGTTCGCACTCGGCGCTTCCATGCTGGTGCAGGCGCGAGGTGAGCGCGAACGTCATTGTGCGCAAGAGGCTGAGGCGCTGCGCAGTCAGCGGGCGCAGCGGCTGTTGACCGATTATGAAGAATCGGGCCGTGGCTGGTTCTGGGAGACGGAACGCACCGGCGCTATCACTTATATCTCGCCCACATTGGCGCGCTCGCTCGAAGATCAACCAGAATCGTTGATCGGCAAGAAACTGGCCGATCTGGTAAACATGGGCGCAGCGGACGAGCATGAAGGCAAACGCACGCTCGGCTTTCATCTCTCGTCTCGCAGCGCCTTCAATGATGTTGCAGTGCGCGCGGCCACCAGGGGCGATGAACGATGGTGGGCACTCTCCGGCCGCCCCATCGTCAATGAATATGGCCAATTCCAAGGCTTTCGCGGCAGTGGCTCCGATCTTACCGAAATGAAGCGCAGCCAGGCGGAAGTGACACGGCTCGCGGAGTTCGATTCGCTCACCGGGCTTGCCAACCGTGTGCAAATGCAGCGGGCGCTGGAGCAGGCATTAGTCGATTCGCGCGGAAAAGCAGGCGAATGTGCGCTCTTTCTGCTCGATTTGGATCGCTTCAAAAATGTCAACGACACCATGGGCCACCCGGCGGGAGATGCGCTGCTACGCGAGGTCAGCCGCCGCCTGAAACATGTAGTAGGCGACCGGGGCATGGTCGGCCGTCTGGGGGGGGATGAGTTCAAGGTTGTGTTGCCTGGACGATGGGACCGCCCGAAACTCGGCGTTCTGGCCGATGCAATCATCGCCACATTGTCACAGCCTTATCATATTGAAGAGGCGCAAGTCGTGATCGGCGCCTCGGTAGGTATCGCGCTGTGCCCTGACGATGCCACAAGCCGGGATGCGCTGGTGCGCAATGCCGATCTCGCGCTTTACGCCGCCAAGGATGCCGGCCGGGGCGTGCATCGCTTCTATTCGTCCGACATGCATGCCGAAGCAGAGGACCGCCGCCAGCTGGAGGACGACCTGCGCACAGCGCTCGCCGATGGCGGGCTTGAACTAGTGTATCAGCCGCTGGTCGGAGCCAAGAACGGCAAGATCGTAGGCTTTGAGACACTATTGCGCTGGAACCACCCTGCCCGTGGCCCTGTTTCGCCTGCTCTGTTCGTGCCGATCGCCGAGGACGCGGGGTTGATAGGGCCGCTGGGTGAATGGGTATTGCGCACAGCCTGCGCTGTCGCCGCACAATGGCCCAGCAGCATCCGCATCGCCGTGAATGTATCACCGATCCAGTTCTCAAACCCGGCCTTTCCCGGCATTGTGATGAATGCCCTCGCCTCCTCCGCGCTCGCGCCGCAGCGGCTTGAGCTGGAAATCACCGAGAGCTGCTTTATAAATGAGGGCGAAAAGACGGATCAGATGTTCGCGCAGTTGAAGGCAATTGGCGTGCGACTGGCGCTCGATGATTTCGGCACAGGCTATTCCTCGCTCGGCTATTTGCGCAAAGCGCCCTTCGACAAGATCAAGATCGACCAGAGCTTTGTGCGCGGCGCGGCTATGCGGGGCAATCGCAACGCCGCCATCATCACCTCGATCGTCAGTCTCGCCGAGGCGCTGGGCATGGATACTACCGCTGAGGGCGTGGAAACGCATGACGAGCTGGAGCTGATCCGTGCCCTCGGTGTCTCACAGGTGCAGGGCTATATCTATGGCAAAGGCAGCACCGCGGACGAGGTCAAGCTGCGCTTTGCCGAGCAAGGTGTTGAAGCGCGCCCCACCGGCTTCAAATCGAGCCGTCCTGCGCGCATTTCCATGCTGCGCTCGGTAGCAATCCATCATCAGGGCCAGCGTTATGTCGGCCGCGTGCGCAATATTTCCGCCGGTGGCGCGATGATCGAGGGGTTATGGAATGTTCCGCCGGAAACCAGCTTCCAGATCGATCTCGCCGAAGGGATGTCGATCGATGCGATAACGCGCTGGTCGGTCGACGATCGCATGGGCGTCCAGTTCGCCCAAGCTATCGACGTGCGGCAGGTGCAATCCGGCTCGCCCGTGCGGCTGGCGGGCTAGGCCTGCAAACAAAACGCCCGGCGGATAAGGCCGGGCGCGCTTCATATTGTCAGCTATCGCGCTTACTTGGCCTTGGGAGCCGCCGCAGCCGCATTGTCTGGCAGGCCACCCATCTGCGTCACCAGCTTGGTATAGCTATCGAGATAAGCGAGCACAATCACCTGGCCGATATCGGTGTTCTGATAGCCACCGCCACCCGCCGCAGCGAGGCCACCCATCCAGCCAAGCCCGCCACCGCCGCCAAAACTGAGGTCGGATTTGCGGAAATAGCCCTGGCTCATAATCTCCTCTTCGGTCGTGCGCGCGTTGACCAGTGAGAGGGTGACGTTCGCCTCTTTCTTCTTGATTGAAATGCCACCGAGCAGAGCACCACCCAGGCGTCCGCCGAGCATCCCGCCCAACATGCCGCCAAAAGCATTGCCACCGCTGTTATTGTTGGTGGTGACGATATCGGGCTGGAGGAAATAATCCGCCGCCTTCACCTGCCCCTTGCCAAGGTTCGAGCCAGCCTGCAACTCACCGGAATCCGCCATGGCGCGCTCCATGTTGCGGTTCATCATCGAGCGACCACGATTGACAAGGGTAAAGCAGCCAGATTGCTGGACGAACATCTTGATGATCGCTTCCGGGCTGCCGAGGCTCAGCTCGCGCCACCACTGCGTATCTGGCTCGACAATCGCCACAGTCCCCAGCTTTTTAGTGCAGTGAGGAATTTCCATCTGTTTCTTTTCCTGAGCCTGATGCCCGGAAGAACCCTTATCCGCCGCCATTGCCGGCGCGGACACCAAACCCAATACTGAAAGCGCACCAACCAGCGCCTTTGCCTTACGCATCATGTCATCCCTTCACACAAAATGATCTGAATTGTGCTTATCCCTGCGGACCCTTTGCCGTGTCGATCTCTACCATAGAAGCGCGGAATCTCAAGCGCGTTCACCATGAAGCGGTGGGACGTGACAGCGCCCATGCACCCTGCTATTCGCGCGCTCCATGACAGACCTCTCGCTTATCCGCAATTTCAGCATCATTGCACATATCGACCACGGCAAGTCCACGCTGGCGGACCGGCTGATCCAGCGTTGTGGCGGCCTGACCGACCGCGAGATGACGGCGCAGGTACTCGATAACATGGATATCGAGAAAGAGCGCGGCATCACGATCAAGGCGCAGACGGTGCGCTTGGATTATACCGCGAAAAATGGCCAGACCTACGAGCTGAACCTGATGGACACGCCGGGCCATGTCGACTTCGCTTACGAAGTCTCGCGCAGCCTCGCGGCGTGCGAGGGCGCGCTGCTGGTGGTGGATGCCGCGCAAGGCGTCGAAGCGCAAACACTCGCCAATGTCTATCAGTCGATCGAGCATGACCACGAGATCGTACCCGTTATCAACAAGATAGACCTGCCTGCCGCCGAGCCGGAGAAGGTCCGCGCAGAGATTGAGGAGGTTATCGGCCTTGATGCGTCCGAAGCGGTGCTGGCGTCGGCCAAATCGGGCATCGGCATTGATGACATCCTCGAGGCCATCGTCGCCAAGATCCCGCCGCCCAAGGGCGACCGCGACGCGCCGCTGGAAGCGATGCTGGTCGACTCATGGTATGATCCGTATCTCGGCGTCGTCATCCTCGTGCGCGTGATGAACGGCGTCATCAAAAAGGGCCAGCAGATCAAGTTCATGGTCGGCGGGACCGAGCATCTGATCGACCGCGTGGGCTGTATGCGCCCCAAAATCGATAGCTTGAGCGAGATCGCTGCGGGCGAGATCGGCTTCATCACCGCGCAGATCAAGGACATCAGCCAGACCCGCGTGGGCGACACGATCACCACGGTCAAAAATGGTGCGGCCAAGCCCCTCCCCGGCTTCAAAGAGGTGCAGCCGGTGGTGTTCTGCGGCCTGTTCCCTGTCGATGCCAACGACTTCGAAAAACTGCGCGATTCCATATCCAAGCTACGCCTCAACGACGCCTCCTTCAGCTTCGAGATGGAAACATCCGCCGCGCTGGGCTTCGGATTTCGCTGCGGCTTTCTAGGCTTACTCCACCTGGAAATCATCCAGGAGCGGCTGACCCGCGAATATGACCTCGATCTCATCACCACCGCGCCCTCGGTGGTCTATGACATCCACATGAACAACGGGACCGTGCAACATTTGCACAACCCCGCGGACATGCCCGAGGCGAACTATATCGATTTCATGGAAGAGCCGTGGATCGAGGCAACCATTTATGTGCCGGATGAATATCTCGGTAGCCTGTTGAAACTGTGTCAGGATCGGCGTGGTATCCAGAAGAACCTCACCTATGTCGGCGGGCGGGCTCAAATTACCTATGAATTGCCCTTGAACGAAGTGGTGTTCGATTTCTACGACCGCCTGAAAAGCATCTCGCGCGGCTATGCCAGCTTTGACTATCACCAGATCGGCACGCGCGAGGGCGACCTCGTGAAAATGGGCATCCTTGTTAACAACGAGCCGGTCGATGCGCTGTCGATGATCGTCTATCGGGGCGCGGCTGAGGCGCGCGGGCGGCATATGTGCGAGCGGCTAAAAGACCTGATCCCCCGCCACCTGTTCAAAATCCCTATCCAGGCGGCAATCGGCGGCAAGGTGATCGCGCGCGAAACCATTGCGGCGATGCGTAAGGACGTGACCGCCAAATGCTATGGCGGCGACATCAGCCGCAAGAAAAAGCTGCTCGACAAGCAGAAGGAGGGCAAGAAGCGGATGCGCGAATATGGCTCGGTCCAGATCCCGCAGGAGGCGTTTATCGCCGCGCTGCGGATGGGGGATGAGGGCTGAGCCGCACTATTGAACCTTTTCATGCGATCGCGATCAGCCGCCGCGCGCATGAGCTGAAGGCGCAGGGCCGCTCGATCATCCATATGGAGTTCGGCCAGCCCTCCACTGGCGCACCCGCCGCTGCCATCGCCGAGGCACACAGGGTTCTGGACGATGACCCAATGGGCTATTGGGAGAGCCAGCCGCTCAAAGAACGCATCGCGCTTTATTATGCCGAGCATCATCAATGCGTGGTCGACCCAGCGCGGATTTTCCTCACGAACGGTGCCTCACCCGCCTTAGTGCTAGCGATCACGTCACTTTTCAAACCCATGGCGCGTATCGCCATCGCCCGGCCCGGCTATGTCGCCTACCGCAACGTCACGCGCGGCCTCTATATGGAGCCGGTGGAGATCGAATGCGGCGCAGAGACGCATTTCCAGCTCTCCGCCGTCGCCCTCAAAGCGCTAGACCCCGCGCCAGATGGCGTCATCCTGTCAAGCCCAGCCAACCCGACCGGGTCGGTCATCCCGCAGGCAGAAATGGAGGCGATCCTCCGGCTGTGCAAAGAGCGAGGCATCGCGGTCATCTCGGACGAAATCTATCACGGCCTCAGCTATGTCGGGCATTTGCAAAGCGCGCTAAGCTACAGCGACAACGCCTTCATCATCAACAGTTTTTCAAAATACTATAGCATGGCTGGCTGGCGGTTGGGCTGGTTGATCGTGCCGGAGCAACATGCCACAACCACACGCGCGCTAATGGGCAACCTGTTCCTAACCCCGCCCTCACTTGCGCAGCATGCCGGGCTGGTAGCGTTCGATTGCGTTGATGAGTTGGCAGGCCACCTCGCCACCTATCGCGCCAACCGGGCGCTGATGCTCGATGCGCTGCCTGCATTGGGCCTGAGCCGCATCGCGCCGCCCGATGGCGCTTTTTACATCTATGCCGACATCCGCCACTTGACCGACGACAGCCTCGCCTTTTGCACACGGTTACTAGAGGATACTGGCGTGGCGACCGCGCCAGGAATCGACTTCGATCCTGTTAATGGGCACGGATTTATAAGGTTCAGCTTCGCGGTTTCGACAACAGAAGTCGAAGAGGCGATTAGGCGAATCACCCCTTGGTTCGCCGCGCGACGTTGACCACGCTCAACCTCAATCAGCGCAAATCACATTCAACTGTTAAGGAGCAGAAGGGGCAGGAGCGATTACAGGCGTTTGCGCTGATGCAGGCACGGGCGCATCAAGCGTGGATGGCAGCGCATCATCAGGAGCAGGCACCTGCCCTGTATCAGTCTCATTATATTCCTCTACTTCCGCAGCCTTTCTGTCCCGATATTCCTTGCTATGGAGCGCAAGAATCTCGGCCTTGCGCTTGTTGAGATAATAAGTGCGCTGGGCGGCATAAGGGTTGCCGCTCTCGCGAATTTTTTGCAGTTCCTCATCGAACTCAGCGCGTTCATCCAGCGCACTCAAACCGCCTTTGGTCACAGCGTAATAAGGGGTATTGAATGGCTTACCGAATGTTAGCGGCACGAGACTGAGATCAATTACCCGACCGAACACATCGCGCACAGTCGTCGAGCCAATAAGCGGGAGAAACAAATATGGCCCCGGTCCTACGCCATAATAGCCCAGCGTGTCCGCCAGGCCGTTGGATCGGCGCGGCAAATTGAAGGGCTTTTTCTTAGCCACGTCCATGATGCCTACAACGCCCACTGTCGAATTAATAGCAAAGCGGCCCAGCGTCTCGACTGCCTTGCCAGGCTTGAACTGCAACAGGAAGTTCACGAAAACAATGGGTTCATCAAGATTATTAATAACATTGCGGATGCTGCGCCGAACTTTCTTGGAGAGATTCTCCTTGTAACCGCGTGCCACTGGCCCGATGATCGCCTTGTCCACCGCCTGCACGGCTTCATAGCTGACTGTGTTGATTGCCTGCGCCGGATCACTACGGGGCGGCCCACGCTCAGCCGATACCGTGATCTCGTTTTCTCCCGCTGGCGCGATGCCATTCAGTTGTGGTGGAAGAGGATTTTGCGCGGGCTGTGGCTGAGCCGGAAGCCATATCTTCGGCGGCGGCGCAATTTCAGCGGGTGTAAGGGAGGGAGGCTCAGAAGCCGATTGCGCTCCGTCTGGGGGAGGTGCCGCCTGTTCCGAGGCCAATAGCAACGCAACAGTCAATAACGGCATGGTCACAAGAATATCCTTTTCACGCGCAAATTATGTGCCGGGCCGAGGTGAAAGCCCTCCTTGCGACGCCATAGCTGACATATGCATAAGAAATCGACGTTCAAGGCGCAATGTTCCCAAATACCTCGCTCGTCTATTTTCTCTACGTATCATGTTACTGTTTTTTAAACATATTATGGTTATCGAATTGGTCAGTCAGATAACCATGTTTTAGAGTCGCCAGCCCCTTATGCCCTGGACCAGACCATCCACATTCCTGCGCCAATTCGGCCTGCCGCTGATGGGTGTAGTATCGGCCTTTTTGGCGATCGGCATAGCCATGTTGATATGGATGACCTACGCGCAGGATGACCTGCAGATGGAACAGGAACGCAACCTCGCAAATGCCGCGATTTATTCCCGCAAAGAGTTTCTCAGCCGCAATCTCGGCGATTATGGTGTATGGAACGACGCGGTAGAGAATATGGTACTTCGCCGCAATATAAACTGGGCAAACACCAATCTTGGCCCCTATCTCTATGCGATACAGGGGTATGAATACACCTTCGTGATCGGCCCCCATGATAAGGTTACATATAGTAGCTATCGCGACAAACAGCAGGCTCTCAAACCGCAGGATCTGCTGGGCCGCGATTATTCAAGGATTCTCAGCCAGATGCGGGCGGCACCCGCAGGCACTGACAAGCGCATCGTCGAAATTACGACCGTGCAGGGTCGCCCGGCACTCATCGGTATGGCTGCGATTATCCCGAGTGATGATCAGGTGGGCCTGCCCAAAGGCCAGCCATCAAGTTTTCTTATTCTGATACAGGAGATTAACCAGCCTTTGCTAGACGCGCTGGAGCGAAACTACAGCCTCAAGAACCTGAACATTGTTGCGGGAAAAAAGGGTCCGCGTCCCGACGGTATTCCCCTTTATACTTCGGATGGGCGGATTGTTGGTTGCCTGCACTGGGATTCAGCGCGCCCCGGCACAAAGTTACGCATCATCGTGCTGCCCTTCTCAGTCGCCTTCGTTCTTTGCTTCATCTCCGGCATACTGGTAGTGCTGCGTATGAGCCGCAATGCGCTCGCGCAGGCGCAGAGAGCGCATGACAATATCATCGAGCAGAAGGCTCAAATGGCAGCCGAACGCAAACGGCAGGAGGAGCTGGCCAGGGCAGTAGAGACAGCGCGGGCGGAAAATGCCAAGCTGCTCGCCGAAGCAACCCAAGCACATATTCGTGCAGAGGCCATGCGAGACGCGGTGATGAAAGATATTGCCGACCGGATTGATCAGGAGGTCATGGCTTTCGTCGCGTCCCTGTATGATATGGTTTCGGAGTTGAGCATCAAATCAGGCGATCTGCGCGACTCTGCGGAATCCACTCAGGCATCCGCAGTCGATGTGCAGGCTGCCAGTGCGGCGGCCAAACTAAGGCTGAAGGATGTACTCAGCGCGACCAATCATCTCTCGCAATCCTGTTCTTCCGTGCAGTCGCATACACAGATTACCGACCAATCTCTTGAAACTGCAATTGACAAGGCGGGCGTGGTGGCCGAGCGCATCGGCGATGTCGGCGAAGCTATTGGTCGCATACGCAGCATATCGGAAATGATCGGCGAAATCACATCGCAGACCAACCTGCTCGCGCTAAATGCCACGATCGAGGCGGCGCGTGCGGGGGAGAGCGGGCGCGGCTTCGCGGTGGTTGCGGGGGAGGTTAAGGCGCTCGCTGCGCATACCGCTGGCCTAACCCAGGAAGTGAGCCAGCAGCTTGCTGAAATCGCCGAAACGAAGCGCCGTTCCATCGAAGCGATCAACGACCTCATTAATGCGCTGAGGCCCGCTTCTGCTGCGTCCGAGACAATCGAGAACATGGTCGCCGGACAGTCGCTCTCATTGAGTCAGATGGATCGCAGCGTTGACCAGCTCGTAGCCCTGTCCTCGCAGCTTGAGACGATCGCTGGAGTGGCAGGCGAGGCCGCTACCAACGGCATGAAGAATGTTGAAACGGTGTCGAGCATCGCCAGCGACGTGACCACCAATGTAACCGAGCTACGCCTCAAGGTCGCCTCTTTGACCGACGAGCTACGAAAGCCCGCCGGAGCTATCATTATATAGCTTACTTAACGCATTTGCATATTCGGGGCGCAGCCGCCATTGAACAGGCAGCGACAACCGATTTGTCATGGGGCACATCCAAACATGCGGCATGAAGGCGGCATGAAATACCGGCCGGATATTGACGGCCTGCGCGCGATTGCTGTCCTCAGCGTCTTTGCCTATCATCTGCGGCCGGGGGCCCTCCCTGCCGGCGGGTTGGGTGTCGATATTTTCTTCGTCATATCCGGCTATCTCATTGGCGGCATCATTCTGCGGGAGAGCGATGCTGGCAACTTCTCGTTGCTGCGCTTCTACGAGCGTCGGCTAAGGCGCATCGTTCCCGCACTGCTCGCCAGCATGATTGCCGTGCTGGCAGCGTCGGCGCTTTTACTGATGCCGAATGACCTCGCAAATGGCGCTATATCGGCAGCAGCCGCACTCCTTTCTGTCTCTAACCTCTATTTTTGGCACAAAGTAGATTATTTCAATGAAGCGGCGGCGGACATGCCGCTTCTCCATACCTGGTCGTTGGGGGTAGAAGAGCAGTTCTATATCGCCGCACCGATAATACTGATCCTGCTCGCCCGCCATGCGCGCCATCTGATGACCCCGGCGCTGGCGCTCATGCTTGGCGTCTCTCTGGCACTCAATGTCATGCAGGTGCGTCATACGCCGGTCGACGCCTTTTATCTGCCGCAGGGGCGAGCATGGGAGCTACTGGCGGGTGTGATCCTTAACCGACTGAATTTCTCTCTACTGTTCGCGCGTTGGTTTCGTGAAGCTGTGGCATGGAGCGGCATGGCACTACTGGTAATGAGCCTCATACTGCTGAGGCCTGATCTCGGGTGGCCGGGCCTGGCCGCCATACCGCCGGTGGTGGGGACAGCTCTTATCATTTGGGCAGGGCAACATGGGGATAATGGCGTTGCCCGCCTGCTGGCACTGAAACCCTTCACCTTAATCGGCCTGATCTCTTATTCGCTTTATCTGTGGCATTGGCCCGCCATCGTTTTTGCACGAGAGATTACGCTGGCGGACCAGCTTTCCAGTCGGCTGATGCTGGCTGTTGTGGCATTCGCGTTCCTTGCCGCATGGCTTAGCTGGCGCTTTGTCGAACAACCTTTCCGCAAGTCTACAACCATGCCCGGGCGGGCGCTGCTGGCATGGACTTGCGGCGGCGCGGCGCTGGTGCTCGCGGTCTGTGCGCTCATCGTAACGGCAAAGGGCTGGCCCGGGCGTTATGATGCAGAGACGGTGCGCATCGCCGGTTTTTCCGGGGGAGCAGAAGCCAACTTATGGCGCCGCTGCATCCTGACAGAGCGGCACAAGCTGTCAGATTTTCCGGCGGACTGCCTTGACCCGCAGCCAGGCAAGCGGCCCGTTCTTTTGTTGGGAGACAGCCATGCCAACATGTTTCGCCCCGCGCTCAATGACATAGCGGGGGTCAGCGTCATGGAGGCGACCTATGCCGCATGCGCGCCCGACGAAGCTCTCAGCGCGCAAGCTGCATCCAAGCCATGCGGGCAGTTGATCCGTAAGGCGCTTGCCGTTGCAGAGAAGCAGCAAACACGCCCTGATCTCATCGTGCTAAGCTGGCAGGTGAAGCGACTAGATCCCGCAGCTGTGCTGGCGCTGGGCAAGCGGCTGAAACGCCTCGGTATACCCATCCTCGTCATTGGCCCGACACCGGAATATAGCGTCCGTGTGCCAAAACTGCTGGCTGCGGCACGAACACGCGGCGAGCTGGATCTTCCCGCGCGCTTCTTGAGCCGCCATCTGTGGCAGAGCGATACCCGTCTTGCCCCCCTGGCTCGTCAGTTCGCCACTTATCTCTCGCCTCAAGAAGCCATGTGCGAGGAGCCTCGTCGGCGGTGCACCCTCATGGCCGGGCAGAACCCAGCCTATTACGACCGGCAGCACCTCAATGGTGATGGCGCGCGAAATCTCCTGCGCCAGATGATCAGCCAACAGTTGTCGGTCGAACAACGTGCGCGGCTCGGCTTGAGCTCTATTGCCTCAGAATAGCAGCTTCCTAAGACTGATCGTCACTGTCCGCCCGAGAGGGTCAAGCTGCGCAGGGAAGTAAGTCGGTGGCGTTATTCCGTTTCCGTCCTTTACCTTTTGCCGCCTGTTGAAGATGTTATTCACGCTCATCGAAAGGCGCGTGCCGAACAGGAAGGGGTGATCGCGCAGCACCGAAGGGATTTGTCCGATATTGGCGAACAATCGCACATTGAAAGTAGCGAGACTACTGAAACGCAAATCGCCAGCAGATACGCCGCTAGGTTCACGCACATGCGCCGCACTCTGCCAGTTGGCGGTGAGCCACCCGCCGATCCAGCCGCGTGCATAACCCGCCTGCACCTCCACCTCGTGCCGGGGCTGTGGTGCGCCGCTGCGCAAGGCACCGCCATTGAGAAGGTCGATCTCCGGCTGCCCGGCGACAAGGGTCGCCTTCTCGGTCAGATGGATGCTGTGATAGACCGATAAGCTCAGACGTCCACCACCGCCCATGCCGCCGCCCCGGCCACCCCCCATTGCGTTACGTCCTGTGCTGACGCTGCCTGGCGCGGAAGGAGAGGTTTCCGGCCCTTGCGCCCTCTGCCCCCGTCCTTGCCCCGCACCAGCACCGCCCGGCGGGCCACCGGGAAATCGCTTGGCCATATAGGCGCGCATAGCATCAATCTGCGCCTGCGGAGTTTTCAATGTCTTGGAAAAGTTTACGCCCCAGCGCAGCACATCGCTGCGCTGCCGCGCGATATTCACTGGCCGCGCATCAACCGCGATCAGCACACCGGCACTGTCTCGTGTAAACCGGCCAGGGAAGGCTGCTTCGCTCGCTGTGGTGAGCGCAGGCAATGCTACGATGCCATTATCCGTGCGTGTGCCGGTATAATCGAGCGACAGTGTGACGTTCGGCTTGTCAAACGGCTTCACATTCAGGCCCACACGCCATTCGAGTACGCTAGCCTTATTCAACGACGGATTACCACCCGATGTCATCTGCACCAGCGCTGTCTGCCCACGGACATAATCGAATACCCGCACCGCGCTGGTTATGATCTGCGGATCGCCTAGTTGTTGCACAGCCGGTGCGCTTTCGGCGTCCTTGTATGATAGAACCAGCGATACCGCCTTCATCGGTGCCCAGTTGAGGCCATAGCCAAAGCGGCGCACCGTGCCGTAATCCGATAGCGTCTCTACCTGCGCATTGCCATTGAGGGAGAGTGTTCCCAGCCAAGGAGAAGCGCTATCCAGCACTGGCACGTCGAGGCTCAGTGCGCCGAGGCCGCTTGTGCGACTGAGGGAGGAAGCGGGTGCGCCGTTGTTCGAACGGCTGTCATAATTGTTCACCGTGCCGCCGATCCGCCCGGTCACAGAGACATCACCCGCAGGCAAGCGTATAAGTGGGCCATTGACGTTCATATCGCTCACTAGCACGTCGCTGTTGGTGTGTGCCTGATCGGCCGTCTGGCCCGCGGCTGGCCGGCTCGAGATCGTTCGCGCCTCGCCATGATCATAGCTTGCCGTCCATGTCCCGCGCCAGCGCCCAGCATCTCTGTTTACCGTAGAACCTAAATGCGCGGTCTGACTGCTTATAGTCCGCGTTTGCGCACCAATGGCGCCCGTCAGCGCCCGCGTGCGGTCTGTGGTCAATGTGCCGCTGAGGCTGGCAGACAGGCGCTCGGACAGGGGACGGAAATAGCCCATGTTCATCTCGAACTGCTGTTCGGAAGCGATCAGCGAGCGTCCGTCTGTGCCCACGATGGCGAGCCCGCGCTGAGCCTCGGTTAGCATGTCAGTGCCGGTATATTCGGCGCCCAGTGTTATACGCGCGCCATTACGCACCGAGAAAAAATCAAATGCCCCACTGCCGCGCGCGCCACCGCCTTCGGTCCCCAGCCGCTGCCGCCCCTCCATTGTCCATGCACGAAAGCGTTTGCGCAGCACGAAATTGACAACCTTCTGGTCAGCTGGATAGCCATATTTGAGCGCAACCTGCTCAGGCAGAATGTCCACCCGCGCGATCGCCTCGGACGGGATGCGCTGGATCTCCTGCCTGCCCGAAACCCTATGGCCATCAAGCAGAATCAGTGGCTGTCGACTCGCCGTTCCCCGGATCTGCGGCGCAATTTCGGCGAGAATTTCCGTTACGTTGCTTGCCCCCAGCGCGCGGATATCCCCTGCGCCGAGTGTGACCTCGGGTTTGATATTCCCCAGCGCACTGCCGGGCGGGCGGGCGCCGGCTGTGACGACGATCTCCTCTTCCGCCACTTCCTCTGTTTGCGGCAAGGAGGGCTGATCAGCTTGAGCAAAGGCAGGCGTAACCAGCATCGCAAGCCCGGTTAGCAATAGGTAGGAGCGCATGGATTAGCATATCCCATATGTAAGGACTGGCATACGGCAGGCACGACGCCCACTATGGTATGTAGGGGCGGGTTAATGAACCGCCGCTGACCCACGATTGTGTCTCTGTGCCTCAGCCCAACCGCGCCAGCGCCACCGCAAGACGTTCCGCCTCCGCAGATTTTTCAGCATGGTCTGCGCGTGCCTTCTCCACGGCTTCCGCCTTGGCCTTCTCGACGAAAGCCGGGTTGGCGAGGCGAGCTTCGAGCGATTTCGCTTCCTTGGTGACGGCCTCGAGCGCCTTGGCGAGACGGGCCTTTTCGGCTGCGATGTCGACCACGCCTTCGAGAGGGATTACATAGGTCAAGCCATCAACTGTAAGCTGAGCAGCACCACGGCTGGCTACCAAACGCATTTCTGCATCATCGCTGTCGCTAATGCCAACGGTCTGCCGGATGCCACTATGGCCTATAACCTCGATTACAGAAACCCGTGCAAGGCGTTGTATAATAGGTTCATTTTTGCGATGCCTATCATCCAACATTCGGTTTTCGATTTCGACGATTAAAGGCACCTTCACACTAGGAGGCACACCTAATTCCGTCCGCGTCGCCCTCACCTCACTCACCAGTTTGATGAGCCATTCCACTTCAGCCTTCGCCTCGGCATCAACACTCGCACTCGGCTCGGGCCACTTGGCGACGATCAGATCATACTGCCGCTCACCCAACGCGTGCCATAGCTCCTCGGTGATGAACGGCATGAACGGGTGCAGCATGACGAGAATCTGATCGAGCACCCAGCCCGCAACCTGCTTTGTCTCCTCGTCCAGCGCGCCCTTGATCAGCTCCAGATACCAGTCGCAGAACTGATCCCACACGAAGTGATAGATCGCGTTCGCCGCCGCATCGAAGCGCAGATCGGCCAGCGCCTTGTCCAGCGCCGCGACGGTTTCCACCACCTCGCCGATGATCCATTTATTTACCGCGAGTGTGGCCATGGGCGCGGTGATGGATTGAGACGCACCAATGCCATTGCTCATCGCAAAGCGGGTTGCGTTCCATAGCTTGGTCGCGAAGTTGCGATAGCCCTCGACCCGCTTTTCATCCATCTTCACATCGCGGCCCTGGCTCTCCATCGCCGCCATGAAGAAGCGCAGGGCATCCGCGCCATATTGGTCAATTAAGCCGAGCGGATCGACGACATTGCCCTTGGATTTGGACATTTTCTGCCCATCCGCCGCACGCACGAGGCCATGGAGGTAGAGGCGCTTCCAAGGGACATCATTCATAAAGTGGATGCCCTGCATCGCCATGCGCGCATTCCAGAAAAACAGGATATCGAACCCGGAAATCAGCAGATCGTTGGGATAATGGCGACTGACCAGCGGCGCGTTTTCATCGGGCCAACCCAGAGTCGCGAACGGCCAGAGAGCGGATGAGAACCATGTGTCGAGAACGTCGGGATCGCGGTATAGCCTGATTGAATCCGGATTAAGAAAAGGCGTTGCGTCAGCGCTTGTAGGATCAAAGAAACTGATCTGATCGAATTGGCAACCATTTGAGCGGTAATAGCTCGCTGCTGCTTGAGATGCCTCTATCTCATCCACACCGACAAATACAACGCGATCAGTATCCTTAGCTTGCTCATTCACTTGCTTGGCTGTTGGCCCATACCAAGCCGGTATCCGGTGCCCCCACCACAACTGCCGCGAGACGCACCATGGCTGGATATTCTCCATCCAGTTGAAATACGTCTTTTCCCAGCTTTTCGGCACGATCTCGATTGCACCGGATTTCACCGCCTCGATCGCGGGCTTTGCCAGCGTCGCCGCGTCCAAATACCATTGGTCGGTCAGCCACGGCTCGATAACGACGCCTGAACGGTCGCCATAGGGCGTCTGGATCACGCGGTCCTCGATCAGCTCCAGCATACCTGCCGCTTCCAATGCCGCGACAAGGGCATTTCGCGCCTGGAACCGATCAAGACCGATATAATCCGCTGGAATGAGTCCATCCGCCGTCTGTTGCACCTTCGCATCAGCATCGAGCATGTTGAGCATATTACCCGCAGCGATCCCGGCCCGCTTACCCACCTCGAAGTCGTTGAAATCATGCCCCGGCGTGATCTTGACCGCACCACTGCCCAATTCCGGGTCCGCATGGTCGTCCGCCACGATGGGGATACGCCGCCCGGTTATCGGCAGCTCGATGAACATGCCGATGACCGAGCTATAGCGCGGGTCCGCACCATTTACCGCCACCGCCATGTCCGCGAGCATCGTCTCGGGTCGGGTGGTGGCGACGACGATATGATCGCGCCCGTCGCTGAGCGTCACACCATCTGCCAGCGGATAGCGGAAGTGCCAGAATTTGCCCTGCACCTCGCGCGTTTCCACCTCAAGGTCTGAGATCGCGGTCTTAAGGCCGGGGTCCCAATTCACCAGCCGCTTGTCGCGATAGATCAGGCCTTCGTTAAACAGGTCGACAAACACCTTGGTCACCGCGCGGGTGAAATGCGGGTCCATCGTGAACTGCTCGCGCGACCAGTCCATTGAACAGCCCAGCCGACGCAACTGCCCGGTGATCGTGCCGCCGCTCTCCGCCTTCCATTCCCACACCTTGTCGATAAACGCTTCGCGCGAGAAATCGGTGCGTTTTTGACCCTGCGCGTTCAATTGACGCTCTACCACCATCTGCGTTGCGATGCCGGCATGATCGGTGCCGACTACCCACAGCGCATCCTTGCCGCGCAGCCGCTCGTAACGGATCATGATATCCTGCAGCGTGTTGTCGAGCGCATGGCCGATGTGCAGGCTGCCAGTTACATTGGGGGGCGGGTTGACTATCGTGAAGGGCAGCGCTTCTGGGCGCTCTGGCCGGAAAAGGCCGTTCGCCTCCCAATGCTGATACCAGCGCGCCTCAATGGAGGCGGGATCAAATGTTTTCGCAAGCTCGGTCATCGACCAAAGCCAATAACGCTTATGCTCCGCAGGTCAATTCGCGGATGCAGCAACTGGATATGCGATTACAGTGAGCGCCCGGTGATCCGCGCTATTTCTTTCGCCACCATACCTTCGACGAGGCGCGGAAGATTAGCGTCCAGCCACTCCTTCATCATCGGGCGGAGCATTTCGCGCACCAACCCTTCAAGGGTGTTGTCTGCCGCTTCCGGTTCGCTCGGCTTTACCAGAAGCGAGCTGAGCGCAGCGAGCGAGGAGCGGGCGGCGGCCTCGCTCTCTGACGAGACGATGCTGGCGGCAGGCGCAGGGCTGGCGGCGGGTTGCTGCGCCGCAGGTGCGAGCGTAACCGGCTCGGGCGATGTCTGTTTCATATCTTCCGCCAGTTCAAATTCATCGGCAAGATGCAGCGAGGTGTCGCTTACCAACTCATCAAGATCGAGGGTGTTTTCCATGTGGATGGCAATTTCTTCGGCCTTGGGAAGTTGGCCGACCTTGGGCATTTCCTCGGTCAGTTCCAACACCTCGTCGACGTAGGAAGAGGCGGCGACGCCGTCATCGGCGTCTTTGGCGAGGCTGGCGACCACGGCCTTGCGGTGCGATTCGCGCTCAGAGGCGCGGCGCCGCTCCGTTTTTGGCTCCCTGCGCACTGGCGCATCGCCATCCTCAGCAATTATCCGTTTGATAGAAGAGAGAATTTCCTCCATCGACGGTTCCTTGCTCATATCGCCCATTTCTTGATCACCTAACTGCCCCCGCCCCCGCGATTGGAGGCACATTGACATGGTTAAAATCTGTGTCAAGCGCGCTCAACGGGAAGAGTTTACGCGCCTTTTACATATTCGTCAAAAGACGAAACCGGCTTTTTCCGCTTCCAATCCCTGCACACGCACCATTTCCATATCGGCGAGGGTGACAAAGCCGAGCTTGCCGCCCACCTTTTGGCCTCTGGCGAGCCGCGTAACGCCCCGCTCCAGCAACCCGGTGACGACCCGCCCGCCCTCAGCCAGTTGCGTGCCCAGCTCCGCCGGAAAGGCGTCAATCGCGCCATCGATCACGATAACATCATAGGGCGCCCGCCGCGCGTCACCCTTGGCGGGGTTGGCCTTCACGGCCACGGCATCCACGCCCATCGCGGCCAGCAGCGCGGCCGTATAGCCCGTGCTATCCCCCAGCAGCAGCACCTTTTCCCCGGCGGTTATCTGCGCAGCGGTGAGCAGGCGCCCGGTGGCGAGCGGCGGGTTCATTGCACCGCCATCCGCCAGCGGGATCGGCCGGTCGATATAGCATGTGTCGCGCCGGGCCGTGGGCACGAACTCCTCCCGCGCGACGGACGCCATTGCGGCTATGACGGCAGGGTCGTTGACATCGCTGGTGCGAAGCTGGCTTGCCACCATGGCGGCGCGCATTGCCGCGAAATCGACCTTGCTCATATTGCCTCCCGAATCGCGGCGGCGGGCCGCGCCTGTTACTGACCAAGCCCTCTAGTCCAACGATCCCGCCTTCGTCCAGCCCGCTCCGCCTTCCAGCCGCCCGTGGGGCATGCTGGCGTGACGTTGTGCGGCGGTGCGCACAGGCGCATCTTATCCGAAATGCGCCAAAGCGGCGCGCTGCGGATCGCTAACTTTCTATTGCGCGGTCCAGCCGCCATCGACGGATATATTCGCGCCGGTGATGTTCGCCGCAGCGTCCGAGCATAGGAACAGCGCGGTCGCCGCCACCTGCTCGACCGTGACGAACTGTTTGGTCGGCTGCCCGGCGAGGAGCACATCGTTCATTACCTGCTCGCGCGTCATGCCCCGCGCCTTCATCGTATCGGGGATCTGGTTTTCCACCAGCGGGGTCCAGACATAACCGGGCGAGATGCAGTTGGCGGTAATGCCATAAGCCGCGGTTTCCAGCGCGATCGTCTTGGTAAGCCCTGCCAGGCCGTGTTTGGCGGTGACATAGGCACTCTTGAACGGCGATGCGGTGAGCGAATGGGCGGAGGCTGTCTGGATGATCCGGCCCCATTTGCGCTGCTTCATGAAAGGAATGGCTAACCGCGACGTATGAAACGCGGAGGTGAGATTGAGGGCAATGATGAGATCCCATTTCTCGACCGGGAACTCCTCGACCGGCGCAACATATTGCGTGCCGGCGTTGTTGATGAGGATGTCCACCCCGCCAAAGGCGGCGGCGGCTTCGCGCATCATCGCCTCGATTTCTGCCGGCTTGGTAAGGTCATGGCCGGAATAGACCGCCCGCGCATCGCTCAGGGCTTCGAGCGCCAGCCGCTCCCGCTCGATGGCCTCCGGGTCGCCAAAGCCGTTGATCACGAGGTTTGCGCCCTGTTCGGCAAGCGCCTTCGCATAGGCCAGGCCGATACCCGAGGTTGAGCCTGTGATGAGAGCGGTCTTGCCCTTGAGCGTCATATCCTGTTCCCGTTGAATGCCGCGCAGCAACGCGCTGCACCGCAATAGAGCGAATTACCGGCAGCGCCAAGCCCCGCAACCTTTTCTTGGCGGCAGAATTGTCCTAGTTCAGATACCGAGAGACAAATGGAGAAAGCCAATGCGCCTGGACGATGAACAGGAAAGCAGCAATTTCGAGGTTCAGCAGGGCGGCGGCGGCATGGGCGGCGGGTTCGGCGGGGGCAACCTGCTGGGCTTCCTGTTGCCGATGATCGGCTCGCGCTTCGGTTGCGGCGGGATCGCGGTGGTGCTGCTGATCTTCGCGGTAATGGGCGGCGGGCTGAACCTCGGCTCGCTGGTCGGTGGAGGCGGCGGCAGCGCGCCCAGCGGGCAGGTGGCGCAGGACCCCGCCCAGCTCACCGAGATCCAGCACTGGTCCTTGAAGGTGCTCGGCTCGACTGAGCGGGTCTGGGAGCAGGTGTTCAGCCAGAACGGCCAGCGCTATCAGCCCGCGACTTTGGTTTTCTATTCGCAGAGTGGCATGTCTGGCTGCGGCGCGGCGCAATCGGCGATGGGGCCGTTTTACTGCCCCAATGATCAGCGCATCTACCTCGATACCGAATTCTTCACCGAGCTGCGCACCCGCTTCGGCTCGCCCGGTGATTTCGCGCAGGCCTATGTGATCGCGCATGAGGTGGGGCACCATATCCAGGACATGGAAGGCACGCTGCGCAAGGTGCACGAGTTGCAGGGCCGCGCCAGCGAGGCCGAAGGCAACGCGATGCAGGTGCGGGTGGAATTGCAGGCCGATTGCTATGCCGGCGTGTGGGGCAAGCTCACCGGGCTGATGGAGGCGGGTGACCTGCAAGAGGGGCTGAAGGCCGCGCAGGCGATCGGCGACGATACGCTCCAGCGCAACGCCGGGCGCGCGCCGATGCCCGACAGCTTCACCCATGGCTCTTCCGAGCAGCGGATGCGCTGGCTGAAGCGCGGGCTGGATACGGGCGACCCCGCCCGGTGCGATGCGTTCAGCGGAGACATCTGAAAAAGGGTGGTCATTGGCGTGCGACCCGAGAGCACTGCAGCTCTTGCCAATGACCCTTGCTGCGTGCCTGTGGGCTTCGGGTAGTCAGTTAGGGGTTAGAGCGCTCTAGTTTAAGGCTACGAAACCGTCATGTCCCGTAGCTGGTCGTCCGTGAAGAACTCTGAATCCCGCAGAAGAGCGTGGGTTTCGCGGAGTTTCAAGTAACGCAATTTGCAAGGTTCTGGCGATTTGCGGTGAAAAGCTTGCGATTTCGGACGGGCGTGCACGTAG
>JAGNYO010000051.1 GCA_017984895.1 Sphingobium sp.
TCTCCACAGCATACATCCCCGACCGCCCCCCAAAAGAAGCAGCCTAACCACTGGCTGGCTTTTACGCCGCCACGCTCAGCAAATCGCCGGCGTTCCAGTGGCTGGTTTTGTCACCGCCCTGCACAGTCCTGAAAGTAAACTTACACCTTCGCTTTCACGCGAAACATTGCTCCTTCCAATGCCGGAGCTGCTTTCATGCCCTTTACGGAAAATAGGAAAGGATCTGCGGGGAAGTCGCATAGCCCGGCGCATACAAGCCGGAACGGCTGGCCCGACAGGCGCGGCATGAGGGTAAGTTCGATAATGTCGGCATCCTCCGCGCCCGCCGCCAGCTTCATCGTCACCTTATGCGGATCATAGACGATCATTTGGCCCGCCATAGCGGCTGGTGTCTCCAGCGGCTCTCCCCCGATTGTTTCAAAAGTGATCCGGCTCGTCGCTCCAAGAACGATCACCGCGCGGCGCACGTCCGCAGGGCAGGCGAGCGCCTCCATGTTCGCCGCATCCGCTGCATAGCGGACAGGCCGGAAGCTCGAAACCGTCAGCGCGCATGTGGAACCGGCTTGCAGCATCGCCAGCCCCTCACCCTTCCCCAGCAACGCGGCGGCTTCCATCAATAGAGCTTCGGAAGGTTCTGCAAGGGTTATGCCCGTGCACCCCGCGCGCGGCCGGCCAATCCAATCAGGCCGCGCTTGCGGGTTGGCGCCCGCGATGTCGAAGGACAGGTCTGCCAGCGCCTTTTCGGCAAAGTCCGCGCCAAGGTTGCCCGCCGCCAGTGAAGCCTGCCGCCATTGCTGTTCATAGACCGGAAATTCCAGCGACGACGCGTTAAACTCGGCGTGCGAGGCCGCATGGTCATAGCGCGCGCTGTTCCAGATGCCCGCCGTATGATCGAACAGATGCGCGGTGATCATCTCCAGCGAGATGAGCGCGGACTGCCGGTTGATATGCGCGCCGTCGAGTTCATATTCGGGCCGTAGATAGCCGTTTTCGGTGAGGTCCGGCCATGTGTCGATAAACGCGATCCCCGCCTCGGTGCAGAATGCCGCAATCTGGCGGTTGGCGAGCAAGGTCAGCTTGGCGCGCACCGGAGCGTCGATGATGATGCCTCCGGTCCAGTGCGAGGCCGCCGCGTTGTCCGGTGTGCGCGGCGGCAGGCAGTGGATCATCATGCGACTGAACCCCACGCCCTTGAGCAGCCTCACCGCGTTGAAGAACGGAGCGAGAAAGCCCGCAATATGCCCTTCGATATCACTATAGGGCAAAATCTGCCTGGCCTTGTCGGTGCCATAGCAGGGATCATCGGGCAGGATGAAATCATAGCTGCCGCCAATCTGGCGAAAAAGCTGGTGCATATCGAGGTCGCCTGCGAATAGCACCATCGGCGGGGACATCACCGGCATACCCGCGAGGAATGCCGCCGAGGGCTCGGCATGGAGAAAAGCGGGGCGCAGCGCACTGTCGACGATCCCCTCGGCGATGAGGGCGTGCACATAATCCACGCTCAGATCATTTCCCGCAGAATAATCCGCCGCCTTCAGGACGGAGAGGAAGCGCGTCTTGCAGAGATAGCTCTCCTGCGCGCCCTCCGGGCGGAACAGCAGGTTGCTGAACACGAGGCTGTGGCTTTCCCCCACCATGTGAATGGGGGTTACGGCGCCCAAAAGCTCGACGCTCACCGCTTATTGTCCCGGCAGGATCTGGTTGGCGAGAGCGGCCATCACGAGATCCTCGTCGCACATCGGCTGGGTGAGCGTGGAAACAGGCGCAGACGCCGCGCCCACATAGGCGGCGCGCTCTTCTGCGCTGGCGCCCGTAAACTGCCGGTGGAAGCACGCGATCACATGGGCGACGGCGGTGTCTGACACTGCCCGGCGATCATCGAGGAAATAGCTTTTGCTATCCCCCGTCGCCGTCACGATCTCATAGGAACCGAAATAATGGACATGGCTGTGTTGGCGCACGGCCTCCTCGCACGCAACCCGCAGCACCGATTTGGAATAGACGGTCGCCTGCAGCACATGGCGCGGCTCATAGGTGGCGAGCAGTGGCACGGGCGAGACGGTTAGGATTATCTGCGCCTTGGGGTTGACCGCCTGAAGCTCGGTGACGAAGCTGCTGAGCTGCCCGGTCACTTCGCTGACGCTGAAATTATGGAAGGCGTGGCGCGCGGGGTCATGGAGGCCGCCCAGCGCAGAGCCGGGGCACGAGGGGAACACCGCGCCATCAATGGTGCTGATCCAGCTTTCTGTGAGGCCCAGCGTGAAGGCGAACACATCGACCTCCTCGAACATGCGGCGCACCGACGCCAGATGAGAGGATCGGTCAGCCAGGCATTCTTCCTCGCTCTGGAACCCGCCCGGCTGAACCGAGGGCCGAAAGGGATCGACATATTTGCCATCGGCAAGCTGCCACACCGGCTCTTCCGGCGCGAACCGGCCAAACGCACGCCGGAAAAGCTGGAGGAGCTGGAGCACGGTGTAGATATTGCCATAGCGGGCGGAATAGACGCGATAACCCAGCTCCCGCTTGCGTTCGGCGGACAGAAACGGCGGACCTTCCTCGGTCACGAAATAGGTATAGCCACTGCTCTGCAACGCCTCCGAGATGCGCTGCGCAAAGCAGCTTCCCGCCGAAGCGATCTTGTCGGTGCGCCCGATGTGCAGGCGGCTGTTGACATGCGGGTCGATATCCTGCGGCGCGTGGCCCGCTACCACTTTGCCCCAGCGCGCCTCGCGTGGAACGGAATAATAAGGGAAAGACGCTGCATCGGCCATTGATAGACCCCTTTGACGACGGGATTGATCACTGGCCGGAAAGCTACCGATGTTTGACTAACAAGCTGTTAACCATAATCTCTGGTCGCCATGGCGTATGCCGCGAGTGTCAGCATACGCGGCGCGGTTATACGGAAGGCACCGTAAGGCCCGGAACAACGCAACTGTGGCGCCGGGAAAGGGTTCAAAAACCTGCCCGCCAGCTCATCACGCCAAACAGCGCCGCGCCGGGGAGGCCTTTCCGCCCCGACGCCGCGCTCTTCATGCCGATGCTATTCCTGGCGGGTAGGCTCAGTCCTCTGGCGCGATGGTGACGCGCAGGCCGTCCAGCGCTGACGTTATGGGCACCTGGCACGACAGGCGGCTCTGCTCTGTCTTGTGGTCCGAGCTATCGAGCAGATCATTCTCGTCCTCGCTGCGCGCTGGTATTGCGCCATCGAAGGAGGGATCGACATACACATGGCATGTCGCGCAAGAGCAGCATCCGCCGCAGAGCGCCAGCAGCTCGTCAAAGCCATTGTCGCGGATCACTTCCATCAGGTTCATACCTTCCTGGGCCTCGATCTCCTTGGCCGCACCAGTACGATTCACAACAACAAGCTTTACCATTCAATTCGCTCCAGAACTGCAATCGATATCAAGTCCCCCTTAGAGGGTTTGTGGAGGATTTCAAGCTGGCGGCGCGCCTGTTCTGCCGCTAACAGTCGGGCCATGGTTCATACGCCCGCCGCCCTCAACCGCAGCATAGACGCCCTGTGCGCGATAGAGCCGGGTCTGGCCGGGGCGGTGGAGCGGCTGGGCTATCCCGAACCGCGCGTCCGGGCGACGGGCTATGATACCTTGCTGCGCACTATTGTCGGCCAGCAGGTGAGCGTGGCCGCCGCCGCTGCGGTCTGGGGAAGGCTCGACGCGCTGCTCGGCGCGGGATGCCCGCCGGAAGCGCTGCTGATGCAGGATTTCGACGCCCTGCGCGCATGCGGCCTCTCCCGTCAGAAGCAGGGTTATGCGCGTAGCCTCGCCGAGTTGGTCGTTTCTGGCAGTATAGACCTGCACAATCTGCCGGCGGAGGACGAAGCGGCGATTGCCGAGCTGGTGAAGATCAAGGGCATCGGCCGATGGTCGGCGGAGATCTATCTGCTGTTCGCGGAAGGGCGGGCCGATATCTGGCCGGCGGGCGACCTCGCGGTGCAGATCGCGATTGGCGAGCTGGTCGGCATGGATGCCCGGCCCGATGAGAAGCAACTGCGCGCCCGTGCGGAGGCTTGGCGCCCGCATCGCAGCGCGGCCGCCATCCTCGCCTGGCATCATTATAACGGCGCAACGCTCTGATGATCGTCAGCGTGTCCGGCCTTGCCTGCATCAGGGGTGGGCGGCGGCTCTATTCCGGCCTGTCCTTTGCGCTGGATGCGGGAGAAAGCCTGCGCATCAGCGGGCCGAACGGGGTCGGCAAATCCAGCCTGCTGCGCCAGATATGCGGCCTGATCCCCTGCACCGCCGGCACGATCCTGCTGGACGGGGCGCACGGCGTAACCCTGGCGGATGAGCGCGCGGCGCTGGATACCGAGCGCTCGCTGCACGATGCCCTGCTGTTCTGGGCAAGGCTGGATGGCGCCTCGTCCGCACGGCTGAGCCAGGCGATCGATCGCATGGCCCTTGCCCCGCTGGCGGAATTGCCGGTGCGGATGCTTTCTACCGGCCAGCGCAAGCGCGCCGTCCTCGCCCGCGCCCTTGCGTCGCACGCGCGCCTGTGGCTGCTCGATGAGCCGGGCAACGGACTGGACGACGCCTCGCTCGCAGCGTTGGGGCAGGCCATGGATGCGCATCTCGCGGGCGGCGGCGCGATCATCGCCGCCTCCCACTTCGCCCTGACGCACCGCTTCACCCGCACTCTCGACCTGCGGGAGGATGCCGCATGACGCGCATGCTCTGGCCCCTGATACGCCGGGATATTGCCGCGGCCTGGCAAGGTGGCGGCCTGTGGCTGCCGGTAATGTTCCTCGCGCTGGTGGCAAGCCTCTATCCCTTCGCGGTCGGCCCGGACGCACGCCTGCTTGCCGCGACCGGCGGCGGCATCGTGTGGATCGCGGCACTGCTCGCGGCGCTTTTGCCGGTCGAACGGCTGATCGCGCCCGATGCGCAGGCTGGCCAGTTCGATCAGTATCTGGTGCGTGGCCTGTCGGACGAGAGCATCGCGCTCGCGAAGATGCTGGCCCACTGGATCGGCTTTGGCCCGCCCTTGATGATCGCGGCGCTGCCGTCCGCCGCGCTGCTGAAGCTCGGTGCAGGCACAGTGTGGCGGCTTGAGCTGGGCCTTGCCATCGGCACGCCTGCTCTGGCGGCGCTGGGGGTGCTGGTGGCGGCGCTGACGGCGGGCCTGCGCAGCGCGGGCGCGCTCTCCGGCCTGCTCGCCCTGCCTCTGGCGGTGCCGCTGCTGATCTTCGGCGCGGGCGCGCTACATGAGGGAAGTGGCGCGGCCTTGAAATTCCTCGCGGCGATTGCGCTGCTATTGGTAGCGATCACACCAATCGCTGCCGGTGCGGCCATGCGGGCGGGGCGGGAATAGCAGGACATCCTCCCGCTCCGCCCGCATCCCGCAGGCTAGGCCAGCCGAACAGTGCAGGGCGGGCACACCCCGCCCCCGCAATCGTCAGATCCCGTCCAGACCCTTGCTGACCAGGATGTTCACCGAAACGCGGCGGTTCTGCGCCTTGCCTTCGGGCGTGTCGTTGCTCGCCAGAGGATCGGCCTCGGCCATGCCGGTTGGCGTCAACATGCGATAGGGTTTCCAGCGGCACGCCTGTTGCAGATAATTGATGACGCTGCTGGCCCGCTTCTCGCTCAGCACCTGGTTATAATCCTCGCTACCGACCGAATCGGTGTAACCTACGACAAGCATCAGGGCATTATCGGTCCCCTCGGCCTGCGTCGCGGTGTTGCAGAGTTCGGCCTTCGCCTGCGAGGACAACATGGCCTTGCCAGTATCGAAGTATACGTTGGTCGTATCCTTGATGTTATACTTGTCGATGTCGCCCATGCGGCCGCGCAGCGCCTCTGTCGCCGCAGCCTGCTCGTCAAAGCGCTGCGAGGTGCCATTGCGGATCATCGTCGCGGTCTTGAAATCGGTGTTACGAAAGCTGATCTGGCTCGCGACCAGGTTACTGCCCGACTGCATGGTCTTGACGGTCACTGGCAGGCCATTGAGCAGCGATTCCGCGCCGAGCTTCTTGCTGCTGCCGAACAGGCCGCTCGCTGCCTTGACCTTGGTTGCGTCATTGATAGCGATAACCGAGCTGGTGCCATCGGCGGCGGTAACTTTCATCTTGTCGCCGCTGCGCGCGGTGATGACGCCCTTGACCTCTGGTCCTTCGGTCATGGCGGGCGCCGGCTCCTGCTGCGCACCATTTACCACGATATTGGGATCGGGCATCGCCTCCTGCTGTGCAGACAAGCTGCTCCACGCCGGCAAAGCGAGTATGGCAAGCGGGAAAAGAACATAGGGTCTTTTCGAAGTGACACGCATATGAGAAACTCCTTTGAATTGCATTGATCGCCCCCGCCTGTTCGCGTTAACCTTTCCCGTCGATGAACGCTCCGGTTAACGCAATATTAGCGATGATGATTCGACCCGATAGTGCGACGAACCGAGCAAAATTGCGTCGCAAGGGGCTATGGTATCGGTAGATGACCGAAAAGCAGGCGAGCGTGAGGCCGGTGTTACGCGCCGCTCCACCGCGCCCAGATAGCCGTCGGCAACAGCAGCCCTCGTGCCTCCTCGCGCACGGCCAGCTCGCCACACTCCACGGTGCCGGGCAAGTCCGCAAAGATCTGGCTCAGCAGTTCGCCAAGAGCGAGCGCCGACATACGCACCGCATAGACGGTGAGGAACAGGAAGCGGCTGTCCGCATCCAGCAGCTTGCGACAATCGGCGACGAGGGGGGCGAGATGCTCTTCCAGCCGCCAGATTTCGCCGTCCGGCCCGCGGCCATATTTGGGCGGATCGAGGATGATCCCGTCATAACGCCGCCCGCGCCGCACCTCGCGCGCGACGAACTTGGGCGCATCCTCAATGATCCAGCGGATAGGCGCATCGCTCATGCCCGAGAGGGCCGCATTCTCCCGCGCGGCCGCGACCGATTTCTTGGACGCATCGACATGCACCAACTGCGCGCCAGCGGCAGAGAGCGCCAGCGTGCCCACCCCGGTATAGCCGAACAGGTTCATGGCTGAGGGCGCATCCCGCCCCTCCAGCTTACTGCGCATCCAGTCCCACACCGGCGCCATGTCGGGGAAGAAGCCCAGATGCCGGAACGGTGTGCAGGACGCGGCAAAGCGTACCTCGCGCCAGCTCAGCGGCCAGCTTTGCGGTATGGTGCGGTCATTCCAATACCAGCGGCCACCGCCCTCTTCATCGGAACCCGGCACGAATTCGGCATGCGCCTGCCAGTCGGGCGCAACCGGCGCCCACAGCGCCTGCGGCTCCGGCCGGATAAAGCGATAGGGGCCATAGCGCTCCAGCTTGCGCCCATGGCCGCTGTCGACGAGGCCATAATCGGCCCAGGGTTCGCCGATGAGGGTGGAAAGATGCACCGGCGCGCCTGTCGTGTTCAGCCGCGCGCCACCGCATGCTCGGCAATATGCGCGGTGACGGCTTCATAGGTTCCGGGCAGGCGGGTATAGGCCTCCTCGCGGTCGAACAGCGCGCCGACACGCGCGGGCATGGTGGGACGGATGCCGGTCGCGCGTTCCACCGCATCACGAAACTTGGCGGCGTGGGCCGTGGCGAGCGTGACGATCGGCACGTCCGCAGCGAGGTCGTCCGCCGCCAATGCCGCCGCCAGCCCAACCGCGCTGTGCGGATCGATCACCTGCCCCGCCGCCTCATAGGCCCAGCGCAGCGCGAGGTTCATGCCGTCCGCATCCACACGGTGCGAGGCGAACAGCCGCGAAGCCCCTTCCCGCTGGGCATTGGTGAGCCGCATCGCCTTGCTCGCCTCGAAGCCGCGCATCTGCTCGGCCAGCGCCAGCCCATCCCGCCCGCCGACATCGAACAGCAGCCGCTCGAAGTTGCTGCTGACCTGAATATCCATGCTGGGCGTCGCGGTGGGGATTACCTTGCCCTGGCTATAGTCGCCATCCATCAGCGCGCGGTGGAGGATGTCGTTCACATTGGTGGCGACGATCAGGCGCGCGACCGGCAAACCCATCTGCGCCGCGACATAGCCAGCAAACACATCACCGAAATTGCCGGTCGGCACCGAAAAGGCCACCTCGCGCTCTGGCGCGCCGAGGCGCACGGCGGCATAGAAATAATAGACCACCTGCGCCATCAGCCGCGCCCAGTTGATGCTGTTGACGGCTGAGAGGTTATGCCTCGCGCGGAATTCCGCGTCGTTGAACATCGCTTTGACCAGCGCCTGCGCATCGTCAAAGCTGCCATCGATCGCGATGTTGTGGACATTGGGCGCGCGCACCGTGGTCATCTGGCGGCGCTGCACATCGGATACGCGGCCATAAGGGTGCAGCATGAAGATGTCGATCTTGTCACGCCCCGCCACCGCGTCGATCGCGGCGGAGCCGGTGTCGCCCGATGTCGCGCCGACGATGGTGATATGGCCTTCGCGCCGGGCGAGAAATTTCTCGAACAACAGGCCGAGCAGTTGCAGCGCCACATCCTTGAAAGCGAGCGTCGGGCCATGAAACAGCTCCAGCATCCATTGGCGATGATCAAGCTGCACCAGCGGGGTAACGGCATGGTGGGCAAAGCGGCCATATGCGGCGGTGCAAAGCGCGTGCAGTTCCTCCTCCGAAAGCGCGCCGGCGACGAACGGCGCCATCACCTTCACCGCCGTATCGACATAGGACAGGCCGGCAAGTGCGCTGATCTCGTCTGCGGAGAATGTCGGCCAGCATTCCGGCACATACAGGCCGCCATCACTGGCGAGGCCGGCCAGCGTCACATTCTCGAAATCCAGCGCCGGTGCGCTGCCGCGTGTGCTCACATATTTCATGGGGGAGCGACCTAGCGTGGCGCGGTTAACGGGGCAAGTATTATGAGTCGGCCCGAGGCGGTGTCGGCGGGGACTCGCCCCTTTCGCCTCCGGCCTGCTTGTCCCCGGCCTGCTTGTCCCCAGCCTGCTTGTCCCCAGCCTGCTTGTCCTCGCGCAGCTTGAGCGCCAGCACATAGATCACCAGCGCCACAGCGGCGAACAGCACCCATTGCGCCGCATAGCTCTTGTGGTTGTTCGGTATGTCCTCCGCATTGGGGAGGGCGGTGGATTTCAACTCCGCGATCGGCGATGCCGCCGCCACCAGCATCGGGCGCAGCACGATCTCCGGCCCGGTCAATTGGGCAATCAACGCGCGATGATCCGGCTCCTTGCTGATCCACCCGGAAATGGTGCCGCCGGTCCAGCCCGGTTTCATATCCGGCCTGCCGCCGATGCCCAGCGCCACCAGCGCCCCCTGCCCCTCCGCCCCGGTGGCGCATTGGGCGATATAGCGGAAACCCGATGAACCATCGGCCGCGCGTCCCGCCTCCACCTGCCAGCCAACCACCCGCAGGCAATGCAGCGAGGAACGACGAAAGGTCATCTCGGGGCTTACCGGCCCGGTGGCGGGGAAGGAACGCGGTGGCAGGGCGGGGTTATGCCGCACCTCGGCGATCAGCGCCTCCTTCTGGCCCGCGCGCTTCCATTGCCAGAAGCCCAGCATCACCATCGCCACCGCAGCGCACAGCACAATCAGCGTGGGGATGAGCGGCCATCTGCGGGGCAGCCAGCGGCTCATGCCTCGCCGCCTTCGTCGTGCGGATCGGCGGGCTTGGCCAGCACGCCTTCCGCTGCCTTGTTCTTATATTCGAGGGTAAGCAATATGGCCTTCGCCACCCGCAAAGATCCTACCACGCATGCCACCGTCAGCACCGGCCAAAGCAGCAGGTGAAGGACGAGCGGCGGATGCACGCTGAATTCCAGCGCTAGAGCAAGGCCGAGAATCAGCCCGCCGACGATCAACGTCAGGAAGGCGGCGGGGCCATCGCCCACATTGAACTGGCGATAATCGAGGCCACACAGGCGGCAGCTCTCGGCAAAGCGCACCGGCGAAACGAAAAGGGTCCGCGCGCCGCATCGCGGGCACAGACCCTGTGCTGAGGCCATCAGCAAAGAGGCGGGCGGCGTCGTCTGTTCGGTCATCGCCGCGCGCCCTGCGTCATAATGTTCAGCCGCCGTGAACCGGCGCGCCCCAGCCGCCCCACACATAGATGGCGGCGAAGAGGAACAGCCACACCACATCGACAAAGTGCCAATACCAGGCAGCCGCCTCGAAACCGAAATGCTGGCGCGGGGTGAAATGCCCCTTGTTAGCGCGCACCAGACAGACGATCAGGAAGATTGTGCCGACGAGCACGTGGAAGCCGTGAAAGCCGGTCGCCATGTAGAAGGCCGAGCTGTAAGGCGTTTCGCCAAACGGGAACGGCGCATGCGCATATTCATAGGCCTGAATGGCCGAAAACAGCGCGCCCAGCAGGATAGTCGCCAGCAAGCCCTTCTTGAGGCCGTCGCGATTGCCGTGAATCAGCGAATGATGCGCCCATGTGACCGTGGTGCCGGAGCAGAGCAGGATCATCGTGTTGAGCAGCGGCAGTTCAAAGGCGTTCAGAACCTCGATGTCCTTGGAGGGGAACAGCCCTGCAATCGGCTCAAGCGCGGACGGGAACAGCGAGAAATCGAAGAACGCCCAGAACCAGCCAACGAAGAACATCACTTCCGAAGCGATGAACAGGATCATGCCATAGCGCAGATGCAGCGAAACCACCGGGGTATGATCGCCCGCATGCGCTTCCTTCACCACATCGGCCCACCAGAAATACATCGTGGCCAGCACGCCCGCGAGGCCAAGGTAAAACACGCTGGCGCCAGCACTGCCCATCTGGTCCGGGTGCATCCACATGATCGCGCCCATAGCCAGCGCAAGGGCCGACATCGCGCCCATCAGCGGCCAGATGCTCGGCGGGAGAATGTGATAATCGTGGTTCTTGGCGCCTGCCATGTGCTCTCTTCCCTGTTCACCAAAAAATTGGGTTGAAACGTCCTTAGCTCCGCTTTTCGCTCTGCTCAACAGGATTGAACGTGTAGCTCAAGGTTATCTGCTGCGTATCCTTGTTGTCCGGATCGTCGAGAATCTTGGGATCGACATAATAGATCACCGGCATCCGCACTTCCTGCCCCGGCTGGAGGGTCTGCTCGGTAAAGCAGAAGCATTGGATTTTGGTGAAATAGGCGCCAGACTGGGTGGGCGTCACATTGAACACCGCCGATCCCGTCACCGGCTTGTCGCTCATGTTCTTCGCGATGAACGTGGTGAAAGCGCGTGCGCCGATCTGCACCGTCTGCGTCGTATGCTCGGGCCGGAACTGCCATGGCATGCCGGGCGCGACATTCGAATCGAAGCGGACGGACATGGTCTTGCCGGGCACAGGGCGCACGCCTGTGGCGGCATCGGCCCGCTGGGTGGTGCCGCCAAAGCCCGTCACCTGGCAGAAATAGCGGTAGAGCGGCACCGCGGCAAAACCCATGCCGAATGCGCCCACCGCAATGGACAGCGCCATCAGCGCGGTGCGCCGCAGCTTCGCCTGCGCAGAGCTTGCAAAAACCGCCATTGCCGCCTGTGCCATGCCGCCCCTTATCCCTTGCCCGTCATCTTGACGATGGAAATCGCGAATACGAGGATCACGAACGCGCCGAGCACCAGCGCCATCACCTTGGCGCGGGCCTGCTGGCGGGCGCGGATCTGCGCCTGATCCGGCGGAGTCGGCTCATCAGGCGCGCTCATGCGAACACCCAGCGGTCGATCACCACCGCCCCGAACAGGATGAACAGGTAGAGGATCGAGTAACGGAACAGCGCGCGCTCCGCCTTCATTTTCGCCGGGTCAAGCTCCAGCGAGCTGAATACGCGGAAGGCGAGCACAGCGAACACCACCGTTGCCGCCAGCGCCACCGTGCCATAGAGCGGGCCGGTGAGCCGCAGCAATACCGGCGCGAAGGCCGCCACCGCCATGATCGCGGTATAGCCCCAGATCTGGCGACGCGTCTCCCGCTCACCCGCCACCACGGGCAGCATCGGGATGCCGGCGGCGGCATAATCGGGCCGCACATAGAGCGCCAGCGCCCAGAAATGCGGCGGGGTCCAGAAGAAGATCAGGCAGAACAGCGCGATAGGCAGCGCCGAGACATCGCCCGTTACCGCCGCCCAGCCGATTACCGGCGGAAACGCGCCCGCCGCGCCGCCGATCACAATATTCTGCGCGGTGCGGGGCTTGAGCCACAGCGTATAGACGAACACATAGAACAGGATGGAGAGGGCGAGGATCGCCGCAGCAAACCCGTTCAATGCCAGCCCCATCAGGATCACCGAAAAGAACGAGAGGCCGACGCCGAAATGCAGCGCGGATTGCCGCTCCATCCGTCCGGCGGGTAGCGGGCGGCTGGCGGTGCGCCGCATCAGGCCGTCGCTGTCCGCCTCGATCCACTGGTTAAGCGCGGCGGCGGCCCCCGCGCCGAGGGCGATGCACAGGATTGCGGTAAAGGCCAGCACAGGGTGAATATGCCCCGGCGCGGCGAGCATGCCGCACAGACCTGTGAATACCACCAGGCTCATCACGCGCGGCTTGGTCAGCGCGACAAAATCGCGCCAATCGGCCGTGAGGAGAAGCGGGTTCATCGTTGCAGTCGTCATCATTGTGGCACCACTCCGTTACCGGAGGAGAAACAGGGCGGAGGCGAGCCTCGCGGCCCGCCTCCAGTCAAGTGTCAGTCGCGGCGCTGGCCTCAGTGGTGCGCGTTGTCCTCAATCACCGGCAGCGTCTCGAACTGGTGGTAAGGCGGCGGGCTGGATAGCGTCCATTCCAGCGTCGTCGCGCCCTCGCCCCAGGGATTGCCCGCTGCCTTGGCGCCGAACATCATGGAGTAGGCGATGTTCACGAACCAGATCAGCACACCCACGGTCATGATCTCGTAGCCGTGGCTAGCGACCTTGTTCCAATAGGCGAACGCCTCGGGATAATCGGGATAGCGGCGCGGCATGCCGGACAGGCCAAGGAAGTGCATCGGGAAGAACAGCACGTTCACGCCGACGAAGAAGATCCAGAAGTGCAACTGGCCGAGCAGCTCACTATACATGCGCCCGGTCATCTTCGGGAACCAGTAATAGAAGCCCGCAAACAGCGCAAACACCGCGCCCAGCGACAGCACATAGTGGAAGTGCGCCACCACATAATAGGTATCGTGAACCACGTCGTCGATGCCGCCATTGGCCAGCACAACCCCGGTCACGCCACCGACGGTGAACATGAAAATGAAGCCCAGCGCCCACACCATCGGCGTCTTGAAGCTGATCGAGCCGCCCCACATGGTTGCGATCCACGAGAAGATCTTCACGCCCGTAGGCACGGCGATCACCATGGTCGCGGCGGTGAAATACATCTTCACGTTCACGCTCATGCCGGTGGTATACATGTGGTGCGCCCACACGACGAAGCCCACCACACCGATCGCCACCATGGCATAGGCCATGCCGAGATAGCCGAACACCGGCTTGCGGCTGAAGGTGGAGACGATCTGGCTGACGATACCGAAACCGGGCAGGATCATGATGTAGACTTCGGGGTGGCCGAAGAACCAGAACAGATGCTGATACAGCTCGGGGTCGCCGCCCTTGAGGCCGTCATAAAAGACGGTGCCGAAGTTGCGGTCCGTCAGCAGCATCGTGATCGCGGCGGCCAGCACCGGCAGGGCGAGCAGCAGCAGGAAGGCAGTGACCAGCACCGACCACACAAACAGCGGCATTTTGTGCAGGGTCATGCCCGGCGCGCGCATGTTGAAGATCGTGGTGATGAAGTTGACCGCGCCTAGGATCGAGCTGGCCCCCGCGATGTGAAGCGAGAGGATCGCCATGTCCACCGCCGGTCCGGGCGAACCGGAGGTCGAGAGCGGGGCATAGACCGTCCAGCCTGTGCCCGCGCCGTTGCCGGCGCCGCCGGGCACGAAGGTCGAGCCGAGTAGCAGCAGGAAGGAGGGGATCAGCAGCCAGAAGCTGATATTGTTCATGCGCGGGAAGGCCATATCCGGCGCGCCGATCATGATCGGCACGAACCAGTTGCCAAACCCGCCGATGATCGCGGGCATCACCATGAAAAACACCATGATGAGGCCATGCGCGGTGATCAGCACGTTCCACAGATGATAGGCCTGGTCGAGCGAGGCGTCGCCGCCCTCGGCGATCGAGGCCCATGTCTGGAGATACTGGATGCCCGGTGCCGCCAGCTCAGCGCGCATCAGGCCGGAAATCGCGCCGCCGATCACCCCCGCGATAATCGCGAAGATGAGGTAGAGCGTGCCGATGTCCTTGTGGTTGGTCGACATGAACCAGCGGGCGAAGAAGCCCGGCTTATGATCCGCGTCGTGGTGATGATCGTGCGCGTGGCCGTGAGCGTCTGCTGCAATCGTCGTCATGATGAGTAGACCTCTCTATCAAATCTTTGCGGGCGCGGCAGCGCCGGTAGAAGCCGTTGCGGCGGCGGTCTTTGCGGGTTCAGCACCGGCCTTGGCCTGCGGATCGCCCCCCTGAGAGCGGACCCATTGCTGCCACTCGGCTTCGGGCCGCGCCTCGATGGCGATGGGCATGAAGCCATGCTTTACGCCGCACAGTTCAGAACACTGGCCGTAATAGACGCCCGGCTTCTCGATGATGATGCTGCGTTCGTTGAGGCGGCCCGGAACGGCGTCCATCTTGAACCAGAGCGACGGGATCGCGAAGCTGTGGATCACATCTGCGCCGGTGATGATGAGGCGGATCGGACGACCAACGGGCAGCACGAGGCGGTTATCCACCGCTAGCTGGTTCGGCTCCCCATTCTCCAGCGCCTTTTCGGCGGGCAGGATGTTGGACACGAACTCGGGTATGCCCTGATCGGGATATTCATAGCCCCAATACCACTGATATCCGGTGATTTTCACCGTCAGCGCATCCTTGGGCGCAGGCTTGTATTGCTCGGCGATCAGGCTGATCGATGGCACCGCGATCATCACGAGGATCAGCACCGGCACCACAGTCCAGATGATCTCGATCAGGGTGTTGTGCGCGGTTTTGGATGGGGTTGGGTTGGCGGAGCGGCGAAAGCGGACCACGATGAACAGCATCAGGCCAAGCACGAACAGCGAAATCACGGTGATGATCGGCATCAGCAGAACATTGTGCATCCACGCCGCCTGACGGCCGGTCGGGCTGAACTGTTCCTGCAACGTATATTCGCCGGGGCGCGGCATGCCGATACCCTCGACGGGCTTCATACGCTCCGGTGCGGCGACCTTTTCCGCGGCGGGGGCGGCGGCATTGGCTGCATTATCAGCCGGGGCGGCCGCCGAATCAGCAGCAGCGACAACGGGCGCGGCGGCGTCCTGCGCGAATGCCTGATGGGATACGACACCCGCAGGCACCAGCGCCAGCAATCCCGCAGCAAGCAATGATTTCACGATATTCATAGGCGTATAATACCCCGTTCCCCTTGGCCTTGCCCCCCTGTGGCGCACAAGTCTGTGCAGGGACATAACTGGCGGGCTTATAGGCATGGTTGCCAGCAGGCTCAAGCCGCAAAACGGGGTTTTTGTTCAAGGTTGCAACAGCCGCCCAACGCCCCTATCTGCACCGCGGAACATAAGGTGGACTCACAGGTAATGACCGAAGACGCAATACTGGCGGAATTACGGGCGGCAGATGCGCTGCTTGAGGGGCATTTCGTCCTCTCCTCGGGCAAGCACAGCGCCTATTATCTGCAATGCGCGCGCGTGCTGATGAACGCCGAGCGGGCCGGTCGGCTGGCGCTGGCGCTGGCGCAGAAGCTGCCGCGTGACCTGAAATCGGAGATCGATCTGGTTGTCTCCCCCGCGATGGGCGGCCTTATCATCGGCCATGAAATGGGCCGTGCGCTGGGGGTGGACGCGATCTTCCTTGAGCGGCCCGAGGGGCAGTTCCTCTTGAGGCGCGGCTTTGCGATCGAGCCGGGACAGAAGGTGCTGCTGGTCGAGGATGTGGTAACGACGGGCCTGTCCTCCCGCGAGGCGATGAAGGCAGTGGAAGCTGAAGGCGGCATCGTGCTCGCCGAAGCCTCGCTGGTGGATCGCTCGGCGGGCGAGGCGGATCTGGGCGTGCCCTACTATCCGCTCGTGTCGCTGAATTTCCCGGTGTTCGACCCGGATGCCCTGCCGCCAGAGCTGGCCGCCACCCCCGCCATCAAGCCGGGCAGCCGGAAAAACGCCGCATAGTGGCCGCGCCGCTGCCTTTGCGCCTCGGCGTCAACATCGACCATGTCGCGACCATCCGCAACGCGCGCGGCGGCGATCATCCCGATCCGGTGCGTGCCGCGCTGCTGGCGGTCAATGCTGGCGCAGACGGCATCACCGCGCATCTGCGCGAGGACCGGCGCCATATCCGCGACGAGGATATCGCCAGCCTGATGGCCGCGCTTGCCGTGCCGCTAAACCTCGAAATGGCGGCGACGGACGAAATGCTGGAGATCGCGCTGCGGCATAAACCCCATGCCGCCTGCATCGTGCCGGAAAAGCGCGAGGAACGCACCACCGAGGGCGGGCTGGATGCCGCGCGGCAGTTTGATCTGCTCGCGCCGATGGTGCGCGCGCTGGGGGATACGGGGGTGCGCGTGTCGCTGTTCATCGAGCCGGATGTCGCGCAGATCGACGCCGCGATCAGGCTGGGCGCGCCGGTGGTAGAATTTCATACCGGGCGTTATGCGCATGTGGATGGCCAGGCCCGCGCCGAAGAGTTGCGCCGCATCTCCGACGCCGCAGCCTTGGCCGCGAGGAACGGCATAGAGCCGCATGCCGGCCATGGCCTCAGCTTCGACAATGTTGGCCCGATTGCCGCCATCCCGCAAATCCGCGAGCTGAACATCGGGCATTTTCTGGTGGGCGAGGCAATTTTCACCGGCTTGGCTGATGCGATCCGGACCATGCGCACGCACATGGACGCCGCGCGATGATTATCGGCCTCGGCTCGGACCTCTGCAACATCGACCGGCTGGCGAAAGTGCTGGAGCGGCACGGCGAGCGGTTCGAGCTGCGGGTGTTCACCGCCACCGAGCGCGCCAAGGCGGCCAAGCGCCCCTTCACCAAGGCAGGCACGCTGGCGAAAAGATTTGCCGCCAAGGAAGCGTTTTCGAAGGCGGTCGGCACCGGCTTCAACCATGGCGTCTATATGCGCGACATCGGTGTGGTCAACGCCCCCTCCGGCGCCCCCACCCTGGCGCTGACCAACGGCGCGGCGGCGCGGCTCGACGCCATGACCCCGCCCGGTCACAGCATGCGCATTCATCTTACGCTCACCGACGATCATCCATTTGCGCAGGCGTTCGTCATCCTGGAAGCGGTGCCGGATGTGGGAGCATGAGCAGGGATGAGACGGACATGAACACCGCTGCCAATAGCGCCGCCAAGCCGGTATCGGCGCGCCGGGGTGTAGACTGGTGGAGCGAATTCAAGAGCCTCGCCATGCTGCTGGTCTGCGTATTGGGCTTCCACAGCTTTGTAGCCAAGCCCTTCTATATTCCCAGCGAGTCGATGATGCCGGTGCTGCTGAAAGGCGACCGTCTGGTCGTCAGCAAATATCCCTATGGCTGGTCCTATGTATCGCTGAGCTTCCACCCGCTGCCCTTCATGCCCGGCCGCGTGATGCCCCGCCTGCCGGAGCGTGGCGATGTGGTGATCGTCAGCCCGCGCGGCAGCCGCGAGGATTATATCAAGCGGGTCATCGGCCTGCCCGGCGATGTCATCGAGGTGCGCGGTGGGGTGGTGTCGCTAAATGGCGTGCCGGTGCCGCAAAAGACGCTGCCGCCGCTCATGCTGCCTGTGGATGAGAACGCCCCTTGCCCCGCCGGGCAGTTCCCCGGCGCGCTGGTCGCGGGGCAGGACGGGAAATATTATTGCCGTCTGCCGGTGAGCGAAGAGACACTGCCCAATGGACGCCGTTATCGTGTCATCGATGTCGGCCCCAGCCCGCTCGACTGGTATGGACCTGAGAAGGTCGCCGCCGGACACCTGTTTCTGATGGGCGACAATCGCGACAACAGCGCGGACAGCCGCGCGACGCTGGCCGAGCGCGGCCTTGGCGGCCCGGTGCCAATAGAAAGCATCGGCGGGCGGGCGGAGTTCATCACCTTCTCGGTCGATGGCACGACCAGCCTCAATCCGATGAGCTGGTGGACATCCTTGCGCCCCGGCCGCGCGGGCACCAGCCTGCAGCCGGACCGTTGATCGGCACAGTCTCGCCCGGTCCGCTTGGGTCGCAGATTTTACGGCGCAATCGCGGACGGCCCATTTTTGATCTGGGTATAGGCCGCTTCGGCCTGCTGCATTTTAAGCGTTCCGTCTGCTATCAGTTGTTCGCCGTTCACTCTTTCGGCTTTGGCAACTTCAATCTTCTGTTGAGAGTTCAGCACGTCTTTGTTGGCATGCATCAATTTCTTTTCGTAGTCCGCCAGATTGTCCGTACTGTGGGCCACAAGTTTGCGCCCTTGTGCGAGCTGCCGCTGACCATCTGTCCACGCCTCGCCGCGCGCAGATATTTCGGAACCGCGCTCAGACATGCGCTCGCCATCGTCATGCGCAGCCTGCATGGAATTCGAACACCCGGACAGCAATAGTGCCGCGAACAGCGAAGCAGGAAGCACGAGATGATTATTAGCTGAGTGTCTCACATTAAATCTCCACCTGAAATTATATAGCTAGTCGTCCGTGAAGAACGGTGTTTTGGCGATGTGTGCGCCGCCGCATGAGGAAGTGTCGTTTTAAAATTCCCCACTTTGGACGGCGTGACGGATCAGGTAGCGATCCGCGCCGGCTGCGTG
>JAGNYO010000086.1 GCA_017984895.1 Sphingobium sp.
CCTAATGCTGATGCGCCGCGCCATCGCCAGCATTCGCAGATTATCATCCCGGCCGATACGCCCGGCATCGAAATTGGCCGTCCACTTAATGTGTTTGAATCGGTGCATTCGCCGGGCGGGCATTGCGAGATGCAGTTCACCAACGTGCGCGTGCCTAAGGCCAATCTGTTGCTGGGTGAAGGGCGCGGATTTGAAATCGCGCAGGGGCGCCTTGGGCCGGGGCGCATCCACCACTGCATGCGCCTTATCGGACAGGCGCAGCGCGCGGTCGAATATATGGCGCACCGGGTCGACAGCCGGGTCGCGTTCGGCAAGAAGCTCGCCGACCAGTCAAGCATTAGGCAGGATATCGCCCTGTCATTCTGCGAGATTGAGCAGGCGCGCCTGCTCACCCTCAAGGCAGCGGACGCGATGGATCGTTACGGCAACAAGGTCGCCAAGGATTTGATCGCCGCGATCAAGATCGTCGCGCCGACAATGGCGCAGCGGGTCGCGGATCGGGCCATGCAGGCGTTTGGTGCGATGGGTTTTACCAAGGACACGCCGATTGCTGCTGCGTTCCTTGCGGCACGTTTCCTTCGGATGGCCGATGGCCCGGACGAAGCGCACATGTCGCAACTCGGCAAGCTCAAGATTGCGGAATATCTTGCCTTGCCGCGTCGCTGACCGGGCTGAAGAAAAGGAAAGATGCAGAAGATGTCCCTGACGTTCGCAAATGTGGAGGAAGCACGCCGCGATGAGATGGCGCTGGCCGATGAGCGCGTTTCCTATAGCTGGCGAGAGCTTGATCCATTGCTCAACCGTGCGGCCAATGCGCTTGCGGGCGCGGTGGATGACACACGCCGCGTCGCCGTGTTCGCACCCAATAGTGCGGAAACCGCTGTTGCCTATGTTGCCGGGCTGGAGGCGTGTGTTTCGACCGTTCCGGTCAACTTCCACCTGACGCAGGGTGAGGTTGCCTACATCCTTGCGGACTCGCGCGCATCAGTATTGCTCGTTGGTCCTGAAACTGCCGAAGCGGGCTTGGCGGCTGCCGCCGAAGTCGACTTGAAGTGCGTTATCGGCTGGCGCTGTCCCGCGCTGCCCGGGCTCGTCGCTTGGGAGGATTGGATCGGGGCAGCATCCGCCGCCGAACCACCGGGCGATGTCAAGCCGATGCCGCATCTGCACTATACGTCGGGCACCACGGGCAAGCCCAAGGCGACCGACACGCCGCCGCAATATTTCCCGGAAGCATCGAGTGTGAAAGAACTGGCGGCGATCCTCAAGCCGCGTGCGACACCATCCCCGGGCATTGCTGTGGGGCCGCTTTATCACACCGGTCCGCTGGGCATGACGCGCAACATTTTTGCCGGTTCGGCGCTCGTTACAGTCGCACATTTCGATGCCGAAGATGTGCTGGCGAAGATCAAGCGATATGGCATTCGTGCATCGATCATGGTGCCGACGCATTTCCAGCGGCTGCTCGCGTTACCTGCGGAGGTACGAACCAAATATGACGTGTCGAGCATGGAGCGGCTGGCGCATACCGGCGCTGCCTGCCCGCGGGATGTCAAGAAGGCAATGATCGACTGGTTCGGACCGGTATTGTCGGAAGCCTATGGCGGCACGGAAGCCGGATCGACGACCTTTATCACGTCGCCGGAATGGCTGGAGCGACCGGGATCGGTCGGCCGCGCATTGCCGCCCTTTACGACGATGATTATCGGCGCTGATGGGCAGGAGCTTGGCGCGAACGAGGAAGGCCATATCTATTTTCGCGACAGCTCCGGGCGCGGCATCATTTATAATGGCGACCCCGAAAAGACCGCAGCGGCGCACATTGCGCCGGGCGTCTTTACACTGGGTGAGGTCGGCTATGTCGACGATGCGGGGTATTTGTTCATCACCGACCGTGTTTCCGACATGATTGTCAGCGGCGGCGTCAATATCTATCCGGCTGAAGCCGAACAGGTGTTGATCCGTCATCCTGGCGTTGCCGATGTTGCGGTGCTTGCTGCGCCCAACAAGGAAATGGGCGAGGAGGTCAAGGCCCTGATAGTGCCGGAAGATCCTGCAAACCCGCCAAGTGCGGAGGAGCTTAACCATTTTTGTCGTCAAGCTCTTGCCGGTTTCAAATGTCCGCGCTCCTATGATTTCGTCAATGATATTGGCCGCACGGCAATGGGTAAAGTCAACAAAAAGGCACTGCGGCAGCGCTATTGGCCCTCCGACCGGACGATCGGGGGATGAAAATGTCCCGGTTCAGCCTGAAGTTCGGCGGGGTCCTCGCGCTCGGAGTGCTGGCGCTTGCCGGATGCGTGCTGAAAAAGCACGGTCCGGACGGCGCCGACTGGCCGGATTATGACGGGCCGACAACCACTCATTTCAGTCCACTTGACCAGATCAATGACCACAATGTGAGCCGACTTGGCCTCGCATGGCATGTTGATCTCGATGTTGGCGGCAGCAGCCTGACCGCGCCGATCGCGGTAGACGGCGTTGTCTATCTGGCCGCAGGGGCAAGTCATATCCATGCCATAGATGCTGTCACAGGCAAGCCGCTGTGGCGCTATGATCCGCAGGCGCGTGAGGCGGCCGGACATAAAATGCGCGCCGCATGGGGCAGCCGCGGGATTGCCTATGCCAATGGACGTATTTTTACCGGAACCCTCGACGGGCGATTGATTGCGCTCGATGCGAAAACGGGCAAGCCGCTATGGAGTTCGCGGACCGTGGGCAAGGATGACGCCCGCTACATCACCGGTGCGCCGTGGGTTTACAAAGACAAGGTGGTGATCGGCCACGGCGGTGCCGATTTTGGCCCCGTGCGCGGTTATGTCACCGCGTTTGATCAGGCAACGGGGAAGCAGGCCTGGCGTTTTTATACCGTGCCGGGCGATCCCGCGAAGGGGTTTGAAAACAAGGCGATTGCGATGGCCGCCAAGACATGGAAGGGTCAGTGGTGGCGCTATGGCGGCGGCGCGACCGTGTGGAACGCGATGGCCTATGACCCGGAGACCAACCTGCTTTTCATAGGCACCGGCAACGGCGCTCCCTGGAACCAGAAAATCCGTAGTCCCGGCGGCGGTGATAACCTTTTCGTCTGCTCCATCGTCGCGCTCAATGCCGATACTGGCGAGTATGTCTGGCATTATCAGACGAACCCCGGCGAGACATGGGACTTCAATTCCGACATGGATATAGAGCTGGCCGATCTCACCGTCGAGGGCAAGCCGCGCAAGGTGTTGCTCCATGCACCCAAGAACGGCTTTTTCTATGTTATCGACCGGCAAACCGGCAAGCTAATCTCGGCGCGCAACACGGTGCCCGTGACCTGGGCGAAGGGCATCGACATAAAGAGCGAACGGCCCATCGAAAATCCGCAGGCGCGTTTCCCCGGCGGCAGGCCTGCCATTGTCTACCCTTCACCCTATGGCGCGCATAATATCGAGGCAATGTCGTTCAACCCCGGCACCGGGCTTGTCTATATTCCGGTGATGGATCAGGGGTGGGTCTATACCGATGTCCAGCCGCTTGCCGGATGGAAGTTCACCGATGGCCAGCGGATTAGCACTGGCATCGGCGCGCCCCCCGCAGATATGAAACCGCGGGAGTCCGCCTCGGCATTGCTGGCGTGGAATCCCGTGACCCAGAAGCAGGCATGGCGTGTTCCAATGGAAGGAATGCGGGGAAGCGGCGGCACCGCGAGCACCGCCGGCAATCTGCTGATCCACGGGCGCGCGACAGGACAGTTCGATATTCGCGCAGCCGATAGCGGGCGCATACTCTGGTCGTTCGATGCAGGAACAGCGGTGATGGCGCAGCCCATTACCTATCGTGCTGGTGGGCGGCAATATATCACGGTCGTCGCTGGCGCGCGTTTTCCGACGGCGCAAGGTTTCGGGCGGGAAACGAGCTACCGCGAGCAGGTTTGGCGGGTGCTGACATTTGCGCTGGATGGCAAGGATACTCTGCCGCCTGCCCCGGTTCCAGACCGTACATTCCCGGAGGATGAGGGCTTTGTCATCGACGCCGGAAAGGCAAAGGCGGGCGCTTCAGTCTATGCAGAGCGCTGCGCGATTTGCCACGGTAGTACTGGGCTGTCTGGCGGGGCTGCACCGGACCTGTTGCGCTCGTCCGTGCCGCTCAATGGGCAGGCGATGCAATCGGTGTTGCATGACGGCGCGCTGGTATCTCGCGGTATGCCGCGCTTTGAGGAACTGACCAGCGCAGAAATGGATGGGTTGGCACTGTATATCCGTCAGCGCGCTCACGAAGTCCGTTCGGCACGGCCGGGCAGCAAAAAGCTGGATCGAGGTAAAGATGCAGGTCAATGACGTTACCACCTATGAGGTGGACGGCCAGATTGCGATCATCGCGGTCGATTCTCCCCCCGTAAACGCCTTCTCGGCGGCGGTGCGACAAGGTATCGCTGCGGCGATTGAGCAGGCGGAGCAGGATCATGCTGTTGGCGCCATCGTGCTCATTTGTGGCGGGCGGACGTTCTTCGCGGGTGCGGACATCACCGAACTGGGCAAGGCGCAGGTGGAACCGAGCCTTCGCAACATGCAGGTGATGATCGAAAACGCGAAAAAGCCGGTCGTTGCCGCGATCCACGGCACAGCACTCGGCGGCGGTCTCGAAACCGCTCTGGTGTGCCATTACCGCATTGCTGTTCCTTCTGCGCGCCTCGGTTTGCCCGAAGTCAATCTGGGCCTGCTGCCGGGCGCAGGCGGGACACAGCGCCTGCCCCGCATCGTTGGTGTAGAAAAGGCGCTGGAGCTCGTGACGAGCGGATCGCAGGTGTCGGCCAAGGCCGCGCTTGCCTTTGGCCTACTTGATGCGCTGGTGGATGAAGGGGCGTTGCGCGCCGGGGCCATTGGC
>JAGNYO010000007.1 GCA_017984895.1 Sphingobium sp.
ATGAACAGCACCGGCAGATCGGGCCGCCGGGCGCGCGCCACGCGCACCATAGCCGGGCCATCCATGTTGGGCATCACCACGTCGGAGATCAGCAGCTCGACCTTCTCGGCCTTGTCCAGCGCTTCCAGCCCCAGCTCGCCGTCCGCGGCGGTGAGCACGCTATAGCCCTGCCGCGAAAGGGCGCGCTCCGCCACGGCGCGCACCATATCCTCATCCTCGACCAGCAGGATGGTGCCCGTGCCCCACTCTGCCCTGCTGGGTGGCGCGGATTTGATGGAGGCAGGCTCCTTTTCATCGACGCCAGCCGCATGAACGGGCAGGTAAACGCTGAATTTGGTGCCGCGCCCCGGCTCCGAATCCGCGAAGATATATCCGCCCGACTGCTTGACGATGCCATAAACCGTGGAAAGTCCCAGCCCCGTGCCCTTGCCGACCTCCTTGGTGGTGAAGAACGGCTCGAAGATCTTGGGCAGAATTTCGGGCGGGATGCCGGTGCCGGTATCCGATACGGTAAGGCCGGTATAATCTGCGGCGGGCAGCACGGTAGAGCGCATCTCCCGCGCCTGCGCAGCGGAAACGGCGAAAGTCTGGATCGATAATGTGCCGCCATCAGGCATGGCATCCCGCGCGTTGACGACGAGGTTGACGATCACCTGCTCGATCTGGCCTGGGTCGGCCCGCACATGGCCGAGATTGCGCCCGTGCGTGACTTCCAGCCGCACTTTCTCACCGATCAGCCGCTTGAGCAGGCTCGATACATCAGACACGATGTCCGGCAACTGGATCACCTGCGGGCGCAGGGTCTGCTGGCGGGAAAAGGCGAGAAGCTGGCGCGTCAGGCTGGCCGCGCGGTTGGAGTTGGACTTGACCTGCTGAATGTCGTCATAATCGCTGTCGCCCGGCGTATGGCGCATCAGCATCAGGTCGCAGTGGCCGATGATCGCGGTGAGAATGTTGTTGAAATCATGGGCCACGCCGCCCGCAAGCTGGCCCACCGCCTGCATCTTGGTCGCCTGCGCCACCTGACGCTTCAGGCGCCCTTCCTCATTGTCATCCTTGAGGCTGAGGAGAACCGCCGCCTCGCCCAGCCCGCGCACGCCCGCCAGGCTGAACGCGACCGGCTCCTCCGGCTGGTTACGCAGCCGAACCGCAATATCGCCGGACATCTGCGGTCCCACCGCATAGCGCCGCACCGCCGAGGCCAGCGCCGCCTGATCCTCCGCCACGACCAGATCGCCGGGATAGGATGGCGTCTGCCCGTCCGGCACATTGGCGGCGCGTCCGAACACGCTGTTGAGAAAAAGCAGCCTGCCGTCCCGGTCTGCCATCGCCACGCCAAAGGGCAGCAGCGCCAACAGTGCCTGTAAATAAGAGAGCGAGGAGCCGCCGAGCGTTACGTCGCCCGGCTGATCGATCAAAAGGATGAGCGCCGGGCCATCCGGCTGGCCCGCCTTCAACAAAACCCGGAATACCGCGACCGGCAAAGTGGCGAGCGCCTCGCGCTGGAAAAAGATGCGCCCCTGTTCGTCCCGCCGAAAAAATTCGGTGAATTCGCGCCCCGCCAGATCAGCGTCGGTGCGGCCAGCGGCGCGCATCAGAAACGCGTCGTTAGCGGTGCGTATCCGCCCCTCAGAGCCGATGATCGCCGCCATCAGCCCCGCGTCACCCAGTTGCAGCCCCACTTCGCCGGAAATCATCCGGCCGAAATCCTCCATCACGCTGGATTGGCGGACAGGCTCGAAATGCCAGAGCAGATAATCGTCGGCCCGCCCGGTGCGCGTCACCTGCGCCGCCAGCTTCATGGCGCCATGGATCAGGCCGGTGCAGCGCCCCTCGCCATCGCGCGCCGCAGTGCGCCCGGTCTGCACCAGCGCGGTCACATGATCGGCATCAAACGGCAGCGCGGAAGGTGCGGGCCAGCCGGAAAACCACTCTCCATACAGATCGCTTGCGCAGACCAGTCTGCCCGATTGGTCCGTTACCGCCACGGCAATCCCCGCCCCATTAGCCGCCGCGCGCACGATCGACCAGTCAGGGGGCACCTCCCTCGTAGCGACGACCGCAGCTTCGCCGGGCCGCAGCACCATGACGATCGCGGCCATGCCCAGCGTTGTCGCGGCAAAACCCGCTGCAATGATCCAGTCCCCCAGCGCAAAGAACACCAGCAGCGCGCTCAGCATGGCAGCGAGCAGCAGCAGCGGCATCATCAGCCGCCGGCCAGGCTCCGCCGCCAGGGCAAGAATATCCTGCTTGTAACTGCTACCCTGCGCCGCTGACATCGGGGCTGCGTTTCCTTCTCGATATTATGAAGCGGGTGCAGCGTCTTACCAAACCGGACGCGGCGATGCAGCACAAAGTTTGCGGGCAATGTGCCTGCGGTGTCAATGGGGGCGCCGCGTCCTCCATTTGTGCCACAGATGCGAGCGCCAGAGCCAGTCGGCAATGAAATATCCCGCGATCGCCGCCACGATGGAGATCAGGGCAAGGCCGAACAGCATCGCGGGGGCCGCCTCGGACACCAGCCACTGCACCCAACGCGCCACGCCGGCATGCTCGTTCACCAGCACCATGAACTGCACGATCTCTGACGAGCGCCCCAGCGCGAGATTGCCGATATAGACCGATGCCCACAGAATAAGCGGCGTGGTGGCCGGATTGCTGAGAAACGTCATCGCCGCCGCCAGCGGGATATTCGCGCGAAACGGCATAGCGAGAAAGGCCGCGCCCGCGATCTGCAATCCGGGGATCATCAGGAAGATCCCCACCAGCAAGCCCAGCGCCACCCCGCGCGGCACGGAGCGGCGGGTGAAACGCCACAACTCCGGCGCCAATACCCGGTGGGCAATCGGCGCGAGGATGCGGCTGTTCTCGAAGGCCTCGCGACGCGGGGCATGCTTATGCCACCAGCGAGCAACCCGATTGCGCATCAGCCATGCTCCTTAAGCAGGCGGCCCTGCTCGCGCTTCCACTCGCGCTCTTTAGTTGTCTCGCGTTTGTCGGCGGCATTCTTGCCCTTGGCCAGCGCCAGCTCGACCTTGGCCCTGCCCTGCCCGTTGAAATAGATCGACAGCGGGACGAGGGTCATGCCCTTGCGCGCCACCGCGCCATGGAGCTTGGCGATCTCACGCTGATGAAGCAGCAGCTTGCGCGGGCGCTTCGGCTCGTGGTTATAGCGGTTGCCGTGGCTGAATTCGGGGATGTTGCTATTGACCAGCCACACCTGCTCGTCGCGCACCTCGGCATAGCTTTCGGCAATCGAGCCTTCGCCAAAACGCAGCGACTTCACTTCCGTCCCTTGCAGCATGATGCCAGCCTCGAACACTTCATCAATCGCGTAATCAAAGCGCGCGCGCCGGTTCTCGGCGACGGTTTTGACCTTTTTGAAGGCTTCGGGGCGCGGGCGGGCCATGGTGCTGTGCTTTCCTGCGGGGGATATGGGGGCAACGCCGCCCCTATACCAGACCCGCGATTTCCAGCGCGCGGTCGACCGCCGCCTGTGAAGAGGCGCTGGGCCATGTGATGGGCAGGCGAACATCGGTAGGCATCTCCGGGCGAACACGCGAGAGCGCATATTTAGTCGGTCCCGGTGAAGAATCGCTGAACAACGCATCGTGTAGCGGATATAATCTGTCCTGATAATCGAGCGCCTTTGCCCAATCTCCGGCGGCGCAGGCGGCCTGGAATTGCGCGCACAGGCGCGGCGCGACATTGGCAGTGACGGAAATGCACCCCACCCCGCCCATCGCATTAAACCCGAGCGCCGTCTCGTCATTGCCGGAAAGCTGGATAAAATCCGTGCCGCAGGCGAGGCGCTGCGCCGTCACCCGGCCAAGATTGCCGGTCGCGTCCTTGACACCGATAATGGTCTGATATTCCTCGACCAGCCGGTGCATTACCGGCACGCCGATATCGGTAATCGTGCGCCCCGGCACGTTGTAGAGAATGATCGGCAGATCGCAATGCTGCGCCAGATGCGCATAATGCTGATAAACGCCGTCCTGGCTGGGTTTGTTGTAATAGGGCGCGACCACCAGCGCCGCATCCGCCCCCGCCGCCTGCGCCGCGAACATATGATCGAGCGCGATGCGCGTGTCATTGGAGCCGCAGCCAGCGATCACAGGCACGCGTCCCGCCGCCTGAGCCACGCACAACGCGATGACCCGGTTATGCTCCTCAATGGTCATCGTCGCGCTTTCGCCGGTCGTGCCGCAGGGCACCAGCGCACTGCTGCCTTCCGCGATCTGCCAGTCTACAAAGGCGCGAAAAGCCTCCTCATCCAGCGCCCCATCCCTGAATGGCGTAATGAGAGCCGGTATCGACCCGGAAAACATGCAAAAAAACTCCTTCAAACATGCCGTTCATCAAGGCATAATCTTCGGCATGCCATACTCAAGCAAATCAGATTGGGCAAGGAACCCAGAACCGGCCATGAGCGAAGGCGTCCGCCGCAGATATTCTTACCGCCGCTTGGTATTAGCCACGAGCGCGATGCTGGTTGCGTCGGTCGCGGTGGCGCAAATCGGCGGGACACGCAAGGAAATTGTGCAGCCGATCCCGCCCGGCGCCTCCGCCGCCATGCCACAGGGTTCCGCGGACTGGGAAGAGGTCCGCTCCCGCGCGGTGCGGACCGCGGATGTCCCGATTCTCGCCGAGGTCGATGAGTGGAAACGCCTCCGACAAAGCGATGCACTGGGCTTTTCCGCTTATGGCCGCTTCATTATGGCGCATCCTGGCTGGCCCGATGAAAGCCGGATGCGTGGCCTCGCGGAACGGGGCATCACCGTTCAGACGCCCGCATCGGAAGTGATCGCCTTCTTTCGGCAATTCCCGCCGCGCACCGCCACGGGGGGCGCCTATCATGCCCTCGCCCTGCAAAGCGCAGGCAGGAATGCGGACGCCCGCGCCACGGCGCGCGCAGCATGGCGTATGGGCGCAATGAGTGCGGATGACGAGGCGCTGCTGCTTGGCCAGTTCGCCGCGTCCTTGAGCAGCGACGATCATGATACCCACGCCGACGCCGCATTGTGGGCGCGCAATCCCGCATCGGCCGAGCGGGCGCTGGCCTATGTCTCGCCTCAGGCGCGCCCGGTAGTGGAAGCGCGCATCGCCATGCAGCGCCGCGCCCCCGAGGCCGGCGCGCTGATGCAATCCGCCGATACGTTCGCGCGCGGCCATGCCGGGTATATCGCCGACAAGGCGCAATGGCTCGCCGCCAGTGGCAATGGCGCTCTGGCGCGGGAATTACTGGCCGGCAGGGAGGCGCTCAGCACCCGGCCCGCCAGTGCGGAAAAATGGCTTGAGCTGCTGCTCGGCCAGGCGCGCGCAGCCGGCAAGGAGGGCCAGAACACCACCGCCTATGCCATCGCCGGCCGCATTGATGATAGCTATGCGCCGGGAACGGACATCAGCGAGCGGCCGCTGGGCGAGCGGGACGACTATACCAGCCTCGCGTGGCTGGCGGGGATCACCGCGCTCGATCAGCTTGGCCGCCCGGCCGATGCTGGCGCGATGTTCCTGCGCTATGCCAGGGCGGCGCGCTCGCCGCAGACCATGGCCAAGGGCTATTACTGGGCCGGGCGCGCGGCGCTCGCGGCGGGAGACAGCGCCGGCAGCATGCGCAACCTGCAGCTCGCCGCCAGCTATCCCGATCAATATTATGGGCAGCTCGCGCTGGAGCGGCTGGGCCGCACCACGCCACCGCCCCGCGCCTTGACGCTAACCGCGCCGGTCAGTGCCCAACAGCGGGCCGCCTTCGAGACGGGTTCTCTGGTGCGCGCCGCCAGGGCGCTGGGCCTTGCCGGACGGTGGAACGACCAGAGCTTCTTCCTCCGCGCGCTTGCAGCAACGGTATCGAGCGATGCCGAACGCACCCTCGCCCATGAGCTGGCCGCGAGCGTCGGCAGGCCGGACCTCGGCGTCATGGTCGGGCGGCGGGCGCGGCCAGATGGCGGCAGCGCCTATAATCTTGCCAGCTTCCCAATCATGCCCGTGCCCGAAGGGTATGACGCGAGCTGGACGATGATCCATGCCATCGCCCGGCAAGAAAGCCAGTTCGACAAGGCGGCGGTCAGCCGCGCGGATGCCCGCGGCCTGATGCAGCTCATGCCCGGCACCGCGCGGGAGATGGCGGGCAAGATCGGCCTCGTATATCAGCCTGACAACCTGACCAGCGACACGCATTATAATATGCGGCTGGGCAGCGGCTATTTCCAGCGGATGCTGGACCGTTATGGCAGATGTTATCCGCTCGCGATCGCGGCCTATAATGCGGGTCCCGGCAACGTAAGCAAATGGGTCGCTGCCAGCGGTAACCCCTGCCTGACGGGCGGCGACATGGTCCGCTGGATCGAGAATATTCCCTTCTCGGAAACGCGCAATTATGTGCAGCGGGTGCTGGAGAATGCGGTGGTTTATGACGCCATGCGCGCGCAAAAGCTGGGCATGGCGGCCCCGAGCGCGCCTTTGAGCCGCTATCTGGGCAAAGCGACCGTGGGTTGATAGTCTCTGCCTCATGCAGGAAAAGACCAACTATATCACCCCGCAAGGCTTTGCCGCCCTGCGCGCCGAATATGACCGCCTGATCGGGGATGAGCGCCCGAAAATCGTCGAGATCGTGAGCTGGGCCGCCGGCAATGGCGACCGTAGCGAGAATGGCGACTATCTTTATGGCCGCAAGCGCATGCGCGAGATTGATGGCCAGCTCCGCCGCCTTTCCCGGAAGATGAAGCAGGCCCGGATCATCGATCCTGCGCTTCAACCCAACAAGAGCCGGGTCTATTTCGGGGCACTCGTGACAATCGCCGACGAGGACGATCTCCGGCGCACCGTCGCTATTGTCGGTAATGACGAGACGGATGCTTCCGCAGGCCGGATCGGCTGGGATGCCCCGCTCGCGCGTGCGCTGCGCGGTGGCGCGGTGGGCGATGTGCGCCGGGTCATATTGCCCGGCGGGGAACGCGACTATGAGATAATGGAAATCGGCTACCCTGCGGGTGCAGGATAGCCGATCCCTTGGTCACTTCAGCGCGCCGGAGCGCGCTTTATCAGAAAGCGTAGCTGACCTTGGCAGCCTTGGCGCGACGGCTGCGCAGGGCAACGCCAATCGCACCCATGCCGAGGATCATCAGCGCCCAGGTAGCCGGCTCAGGAACCGCAGTCGCGGTGATCTGGCCGATCTTGAACGAGTCCCAGGTACGATCCGTGCCGCCCGCGGTGATTGCCCAGAACTTGCCGGTTTCGCCACCGGTGGCAATGGCACGCAGGCCGGTAAAGTTTGGCGCGACGGTAGAAACGATGGATCCCGCGAGGGTGGCTGACGTGTTGCCGAAGCTGGCTATAAAGTCAGCATCCTTCACCGGCTGACCGAACGCAGGATAGCCCTTCGAGGTGACGAATGCGCTGGTCAGGCTGACCGGGCGGCTGAACTGAAGCAGCACGAAATCGACGCCCGCAAAGTTGTCAACCGAGTTCTGGTCGCCAGCAGCGTTCTTGACGCCCAGACCTTCTGGATAGTTGCCTAGCCAGGAAGCGACGGTGTTGCCGCTAATGGTGCTCCAGGCCGAAGCAATCATGCTGACGGAAGTCGTGCCGCTCGTCGCCGTGCTGCTGATCGTGTTGCCCGGCGTGCCATAGCTGTTCGAATTGTTGTTGCCTGCGAAGTTATAGACATAAACGCCGGCATGAGCCGAGCTGAGTGTAGCAGTGGCGAGTGCCGCCGCCGATACGATTTTGGCAAATGCCCGCATTGTATATCTCCCTACTTAATCTGTTAACTGTTGGCTGGAAACAGAAACTGTGTTCCCCGCCTTCCAAATGTTTAGTCCCGACCTTGGTTCCTCTTATATTTTAACCGGTTCACCGCTGCAAATCGTTTGGTGGTTAATTTCAGTGATTTTACATTAATTGCGATGAATTGATATTCTTGTTATATTTCAATATATTAATGGATTTTTCCAGGTCTGGTTATATGGCCGTTCGTGATATCCGTTCCGATTTGGCACAGAATGCTTTTGTCGACTGGTGAACATATAAAGTTAAGAAATCGCTAAAATCCGCCATTTGTCGGCATTCGCACCGACCTACATATTCTCTGGACATTTTTTCATAACCGCTCTATTGGCCCGCGCTGCGTGGGAGGCTCTTGCCTTTTATGCACACCGTTCGAGACAGTCGGTGAAGGGAATGTCCCTTCTTAATTCCCGGCCGAGACGGGGACAAAGATTTATCGGGTTTCAGCATGCAGGCATGCTGCCCCGCGTACCGGCTCTACCACCCGCAATCCGGGCTTGAGCGGGCACTTGATCCTTATCCCTTTCGAACACACGCACGGGGTTGCGCCGACAAGGCTCTGCCCTGCGCGCTACTTCCCGTCGGATGGGCCGGCGGGAAATTATGGAGAATGGCATGGATCGTACCCAGAAAGCTGAGTTGGTATCCGCGCTGAACGTGACTTTTGGCGAAGTCGGGGTTGTGGTGGTGACACGCAATCTTGGCATGACCGTGGCCCAGTCCACGGTGCTTCGTCAGAAGATGCGCGAGGCCGGGGCCACTTACAAGGTATCGAAAAACCGCCTCGCCAAGATCGCCCTGAAGGACACGGCCTACGAGCCGATCAGCGAGCTGCTGACCGGCCCTGTTGCGCTCGCCACTTCGGTCGATCCGGTTGCCGCCGCGAAGGTGGCAGTCGATTTCGCCAAGACCAACGACAAACTTGAGATCGTTGGCGGGGCGATGGGCAGCACTGTGCTCAATGCGGAAGGCATCAAGGCGCTCGCGTCGATGCCGTCGCTGGATGAGATGCGCGCAACGTTGATCGGGCTTATTCAGGCTCCGGCAACCAAGCTCGCAGCCATCACCCAGGCACCGGCCGCCCAGCTTGCGCGGGTTTTCAACGCATATGCAACGAAGGATGCAGCCTGATTTCAGGATGTTATCATCGATACTTATAATAAACTCTAGTATTAGGGGCACAGCCCCGCTCAGAAAGGTAGATAGGTTTTATGGCTGATATTAATGCACTGGTCGACCAGCTGTCGGCCCTCACCGTCCTCGAGGCTGCCGAGCTTTCCAAGGCTCTGGAAGAGAAGTGGGGCGTTTCCGCTGCTGCTCCGGTTGCGGCCGCTGCTGCTCCGGTTGCTGCTGGTCCGGCTGTTGAAGAGCAGACCGAGTTCGACGTGATCCTGACCGGCGACGGCGGCAACAAGATCGCCGTCATCAAGGAAGTTCGCGCCATCACCGGCCTCGGCCTGACCGAAGCCAAGTCGCTCGTCGAATCCGCGCCCAAGGCGGTCAAGGAAGGCGTGAACAAGGCGGAAGCCGAGGAAGTGAAGAAGAAGCTCGAAGGCGCCGGCGCCACTGTCGAGATGAAGTAAGCGCTTTTCAGCCTTGGCTGGAACAAAAGGGGCGGCTCCTGCGGGGGCCGCCTTTTTTTGTGGTTGGTGGAGGAGGAGCGCGGTGAAGCGCAGGCAAGGCCCGCCATTTTGCACCCTCCGGCACTATCGCGCGCAGCGGAAAGGGCCGAGGTTGCCCCCCGGCCCTATCCCCTGTTCCCGTAATCAGCGAAGCGGAAAAGCGCTCTATCAGGCGCTCCGGCTCGTTGCTATTTCCTGGCTTTCCTGCCCTTTGCGGGGGCCGCCTTGGCGTCCAACCACGCCGCCACTTCCGGCTTCAGCCGTGCACGGGTGGCTGCCCGCGTGCGAATCGCGGCGATCGCCCGGTCCGTCGTCTTGCGCGAATCGGCGGTCAGATGCGCATCGGCATAAGCGGAAAGTTTGTCCGCCATGGCGGAGTCGGCCGACCCTCCACCCAGCCGCCCGATGGCCCGGCTGCGCGCCGAGCTATCGATTAGCGCCAGATAGGCATCGAGATTGGCGAGCGCGAAATCGACCGCCTGCATGCTGTGCTCATCCGCGACGGACGAGACGATGTCTGCGCTGGTGGTCTTGCCCGGCTCATCGGTCATCGCGAGGGCGAGCGCCTGCGCAGACAGTTTCTCGTCCTCTGCCCGGCCAAGCAGGCTGAAAAGATGACTTTTCTCCAGCGCGGTCGGCGCCGCATTAGCCATCGCGCGGATGCCGTCCCATGTCGGCTGATCGGCATATTTCGCGACGATGCGCAGCCAGACGAACTTCATGGGCCCATCGAGCGCGGCGGGGTTGGCGGAGAGCGCGGCAAAGCGCCGCCGGGCTTCTGCCACCACCGCGCCATCGCCCATATCGCCCAATGTGGCGATGAGCGACTGGCGCAGCAGCGCAATCTGCGCGCCCTCCCCCTCTTTCGCATCCATGCCGATACGGCTGAGGATCGGCGTCAGCTTCGCGGTGGCATAGCCGAGCAACCGCTTCTGATTGACCGCATCGCCCTCGAACATGGCGTGCGCGGCGTCCAGATAATCCGGCAGTGCGGTCAGGATCGCGACGCTGGCCGTTGCCGGCACGGCATCGACCAGATCAAGCGAGCGCGCCATCGGCTGATACCCACCAAGGCCCAATTGCCAGTTATCCGCCAGCAGGCCCTTCTGGTCGATTGAGGCAAGCTGCGTGAAGCTGCTGGCCAGCGCGGCCACATTGTCCGCCGGGTAAAGCGCGCGATAATAGCCTGCCTGCCCCAGATTGAGCACATAGGCGCCGCAACCGGGCAGTTGCAGGCTACCCTTGCCGTGCAGGATCATGCTCTGCGCGGCCCCGCCCAACACCTGGGCTTTCACCGGCACATGCCAGACCAGCGACGCGCCGTCCTTCGCGCTCTTGGCGTCGCGGCTGAACTCGCTCTGGGAGAGAGTGAGGGTCGTCACCCCATTGGCGCATTGCGCGCCATCGACCTTCACCAGCGGGATGCCCGGCTGGCTGGTAAAATCATGCGCGATGGTGGACAGGCCCGACGCGCCGGCCGCTTCGACGGCGCTCCACAGGTCGGTCGTCACCGTATTGCCATAGGCATGGCGCTTCATATAGGCGCGGATGCCATCCCGCCAGGTGTCTGCCCCGGCGAAATTCTCGAGCATGGTGATGACCGCCTCGCCCTTTTCATAAGTGATCGCATCGAAGGCCTGATTGGCCTCCTCGACGGTGTTGACATGCTGCACCACCGGATGGGTCGTGACATAGGCGTCGAGCGCCATCGCCGACTCGCGCCCATCGACACGGGTGAGCAGCGTCTCCCACTCCGGCTTCATCACATCAGTCACCTTGGTGGCCATCCAGCTTGCAAAGCCTTCGTTGAGCCACAGGTCATCCCACCACGACATTGTGACGAGGTTGCCGAACCACTGGTGCGCGGCCTCATGCGCGACAATCTCGTAAACGCGGCGTCTGGCCGCCTCTGACGTGGATTTGGGATCGACCAGCAGCGCCCGCTCGAAGGTGAAGATCGCGCCCCAGTTTTCCATGGCGGAGAAGAACTGGCTCTGGCCCGGACCGGCCACATTGTCGAGCTTGGGCAGCGGAAAGGGCACGCCGAAATAGTCGTTATACCATGGCAGAATGGCCGCCGCGGCATCCAGCGCGAGCTGCGCCTTCGCTACATTGCCCTTACCCGTAACGACGCCCAGCTCGGTCGGGCCGGCCTTGGCGGTCATCCGCTCGAGATCACCCATTCCGAGGAACAGCAAATAGGTCGACATCTTGGGGCTGGTGCCGAAGGTGACGAGGCTGGTGCCGTCTTTCTGCTCCGTGCTGGAGCCGATCGGCATGTTGCTCACCGCCATCTGCCCCTTGGGGACAACGACCGAGAGGTCGAACGTCGCCTTATAGCTTGGCTCGTCCCAGCTCGGCACGAAACGGCGGGCGTCGGGCGCCTCGAACTGGGTGAACAGCGCGCGCTTGGGCGCTCCGGCGGCGTCGGTATAATCCAGCGCGAACAGGCCGTTCGCCTGGGTGTTGATGACCCCTGAATAGACGAAGGCGAGCTGGTATTTGCCCGGCTTGAGCGGCTTCTTGAAACTTACCGTCACGGTTTGCGCCTGCGCGTCGGTGCTCAAGGTGCCCGCCACCGGCTTGCCTTTGCCCGCCGCTGTTATCGTGGCCGAGGTGAAGGCCAGCTCATTGGCGTTCATGGTAAGGGTGCTCGTCTCGCTCATGATCTCGATGTCAACGCGCGCCTCAGCCGCAAAAGCGAGCTTGGCTGCGTCCGGCGTCACCTTGATCGCATAATGGCTGGGCACCGCCACGCGCGGCAACTGGGTGGTCGTGCTGGCGGCCGGGCCGTCGCCGGTCTGCGCCAGTGCGGCGGGGGCGAGAAGGGAGGAAAAGGTTAGCGCCAGTGGCGCGGTGGCAAACTGTAAAGCGTGAATCATGCGAAAATGGTTCATTTCATCTGCTCCGACAAGCAAGGTGAGGATGCACGAAAGACCGCCATGGGGGCGGTTAACCGTCCATTTCAGGGGGTATGCGCCGGGAGATAAGCATTGTCCACGCCTGAACGATAGCTGAACCATGCAACGAGGCGCCGGTTCCCTGCCACCCCCCATGGCGTTGAGACTGGAACTCCGCCGTCCAAGCGCCTATGGGCACGCAGATCGCGAGCATCACAGCGTCGGAAGGGTGAGCAAATCATGGGTTTCAAATGTGGTATTGTCGGGCTGCCCAATGTCGGCAAATCGACCCTGTTCAACGCGTTGACCGAAACGCAGGCGGCACAGGCGGCGAATTATCCTTTCTGCACGATCGAGCCCAATATCGGCAATGTCTCCGTGCCCGATCCCCGGCTGGACAAGCTCGCCCAGATAGCGGGCAGCGCTAAGATCATTCCGACCCAGCTCGCTTTCGTCGACATTGCGGGCTTGGTGCGTGGCGCCTCCAAGGGTGAGGGGCTGGGCAACCAGTTCCTCGGCAACATCCGCGAGGTGGACGCGATCGTCCATGTGCTGCGCTGCTTCGAGAATGACGACATCCAGCATGTCGACAACAAGATCGACCCGATAGCCGACGCCGAGACGGTGGAAACCGAGCTGATGCTGTCCGACCTCGAGTCGCTTGAAAAGCGGGTGCCCGCCGCCCAGAAAAAAGCGGCACAGGGCGACAAGGAGAGCAAGATCGCCGCGTCCGTCCTTGGCCAGGCGCTGGATCTGCTGCGCGAAGGCAAACCCGCGCGGCTCGTCGTGCCGCATGACGAAGAGGAAGCCCGCGTGTTCAAACAGGCGCAACTCCTCACCTCCAAGCCGGTGCTCTATGTCTGCAATGTCGAGGAGGAAAAAGCCGCCAGCGGGAACGCCTTTTCGGAGCGGGTGTTTGAAAAGGCAAAGGCCGAGGGCGCGGTCGCCGTCGTCGTCTCTGCGGCGATCGAATCCGAGCTGGTGGGCATGGATATGGCCGAGCGCATCGAATATCTGGAGGAACTGGGCCTGCATGAAACCGGCCTCGCCCGCGTGATCCGCGCGGGCTATGAGCTGCTGCACCTACTCACATTCTTCACCGTGGGGCCGAAGGAAGCGCGCGCCTGGACCGTTCATAAAGGCGCGACCGCCCCCAATGCGGCGGGCGAAATCCATTCGGACTTCGAAAAAGGCTTCATCCGCGCCGAAACGGTCGCCTACGATGATTATGTCACGCTGGGCGGCGAAGCCAAGGCGCGCGAGGCGGGCAAGCTGCGCGCCGAGGGCAAGGTATATCACGTGCAGGACGGCGACGTGATGCACTTTTTGCATAGTTAGCAAAGTATTTTCAGCAAAAGTGGGCACCGGTTTTGCGCCCGAAAATGCTGCAAACAAAAGGACAAGATTATGCGCGTCGCCATTGCCGCTCTGCTGGTTTCGGCCTCCTTTCCCGCCGCAGCGCAGAAGCATAGAGGGCATGACGATCTCAACGATCAAATCGGATATGGCCATCCCAGCCATAGCCCGATGGACAAGCCTGTCTCCGTCGTCGTTGATCCGTTGCAATCGATATCTGGCTCCGGCACTGCTCGCCTGCCCGGCAGGGAAGGCGCGATGCATGGCCTCCATATCATGGCGGGCGACTGGATGCTGATGGCGCATGGATATGCGCAGGCCAATTACACCGACCACAAAGGCCTGCGGGGTGACGACAAATTCTACGTCACCAGCATGGCGATGCTGACCGCGAGCAAGGATTTCGGCGGTGCGCGGCTTGCGCTCAAAACCATGGTCTCGCTTGAACCCGCGATGCGGCATGATGGCTATCCCAATCTCTTCGCGACCAGCGAAATCGCTTATGGCCAGCCCCTCGTCGATCGTCAGCACCCGCATGATCTGTTCATGGAGCTTGCCGCGCGGCTCGATGTCGATGTCGCGCCGGGAGCCTCGCTGTTCCTCTATGGCGGCCCGGTCGGCGAGCCGGCGCTTGGCCCCTCCGCCTTCATGCACCGGGGCAGCGCGGCGAACAATCCCGAGCCGCCGATTACGCATCACTGGTTCGATTCCACCCACATTACCTATGGTGTGCTAACGGCAGGTGTTGCCGCCAGCCGCTGGCAGATCGAGGCGTCCGCCTTTCGCGGGCAAGAGCCGGACGAGCACAGATGGAATATCGAGACGCCCCGTCTCGATTCATGGTCCATCCGTGCAAGCTGGAACCCGACGCCGCGCTGGTCGGCACAGGTGAGCCACGGCTTCCTCAAGCAGCCAGAGCGCACCCATGGCGGCGAGAACGAACACCGCACCACAGCGAGCGTGCATTATGCGGATGGGCGTTTATCAGCCATGGCGGCCTTTTCCGCCAAGAACCGCGACCCCGGCGACACGCTCACCGCCTGGATTGCCGAGGCGAACTATGCTCTCACCGATCGCCATACCCTGTTCGCGCGGGTCGAGAATGTGAAGAATGACGAACTGTTTCCGGACCATCATGACCCGCTGCATGACCGGCCTTTCCGCGTCACCAAGCTACAGGCGGGCTATGCATGGACCACCCCGCTGGGGGATAGCCCGTTTCGCCTTGCGCTAGGCGGCAGCGCCAACGCCTATCTGAAGCCCGATGCGCTTAATGCCGCTTACGGCCGTCATCCGTGGGGCTACACGGTGTTTACACGACTTTCCTTGGGAAAATAAATAGTTATGACACTTTTTTTCGAAGATCTGGAAATTGGCGCAACTGACAGCTTTGGCCGCTATGAGGTCACGCGGGAAGAGGTGATCGCGTTCGCCTCCAGCTACGATCCACAGCCCTTCCATCTGGATGACGCAGCCGCGGCGAAGAGCATTTTCGGCCGCATCGCCGCGAGTGGATGGCACACATGCAGTATGGCGATGCGGATGATCGTCGATCACTGGAAGCAGAATGGCTGGGCCGAAGCCAGTATGGGCGGGCTGGGCATGGATGAAATGCGCTGGCCCAAGCCTGTCTACCCCGGCGACATCCTCCGCTGCGAGATCGAGCTGCTGGGCAAGCGGGCATCGGCCAGCCGCCCGGAAATGGGCATCGTCACCAGCCGCTGGAATGTCTTTAACCAGAACGATGAACTGGTGCTGACGCTGATTTCCAACGGCATCTGGAAAACCAGGGCGGGCGGAGGCGAAGGCACTGCCCGGAACTGATCCGTTCAGCGCCGTCCGAACAATTTTTCGATGTCGCCATGGGCCAGCTTTACCCATGTGGGCCGCCCATGATTGCACTGGCCGCTGTGCGGCGTCACCTCCATTTCGCGCAGCAGGGCATTCATCTCTGCGACGGACAGCACCCGCCCGGCGCGCACCGAGCCATGGCAGGCCATCGTCGCAGCGACATGATTGATGCGCTCCCGCAGCGACAGAGCTTCATCCGCCTGCGCCAGATCATCGGCCAGATCGCGCACCAGCCCCTCGGCGTCGTGCGCCCCCAGCACGGCGGGCGTGGCGCGCACCAGCATCGCGGCGGGGCCAAAACGCTCAAGCTCCAGCCCGAAGTCGCGCAGTTCCGCCGCCCGCGCCTCCAGCCGGTCACAGGCGGGTTCGTCCAGCTCGACCACCTGCGGCAGCAATAGGGCCTGAGAGGCCACCCCGCCCTCGCCCTCCAGCACGCGGCGCATCCGCTCAAGCACCAGTCGCTCATGGGCGGCATGCTGATCGACCAGCACGAGGCCGTCCTCCGCTTCGGCGACGATATAGGTCTTGGCGACCTGCCCCCGCGCAATGCCGAGCGGAAAGGCCCGGGCAGCAGGCGGGGCACCATACGCCTCCTCCGCGCGCGCGGCGGGCATCGGAATGGCAGGCGCGCCAGCCGGCGCATAACCCGCCCAGCCGCGCGCCGCATCCGCCAGCATCGCCCCATCGAAAGGCGCACCCGGCCCCGAAAAGGCATCCGCCCGTCGTTCAAAGATGGGGAGCGCACCAATGGGAGTGGGGGAAGCATGGTCCGTTCGCCATGCCCCCATCGCCGCTGCATCGGGCCGTTGAACCGACCGCACGCCCGCCTCGTCGAGCGCGCGCTTGATGCCGCTCACGATCATGCCGCGCACCAGCGCCGGATCGCGAAAGCGCACTTCGGTCTTGGCGGGGTGGACGTTCACATCCACCTCGCCCGGTGGCACATCGAGGAACAGTGCCAGCACAGGGTGCCTGTCGCGCGCCAGCAAATCCGCATAGGCCGCGCGCACCGCGCCGGTCAGCAGCTTGTCCCGCACCGGGCGGCCATTGACGAACAGGTAAAGATGATCCGCCACGCCGCGGTTATAGGTGGGCAGGCTCGCCAGCCCCGCAAGGCGCAGCCCTTCGCGCTCCAGCGATACGATAACATGGTTGTTCACCAGTTCCCGATCGGTCAGCGCGGCGACGCGCCCTTCGCGCCCCTCGCCCGCCTGCACGGCAAGCGCGCGCCGCCCCTCATGTTCCAGCGAGAACGCCACATCGGGATGCGCCATCGCGAGGCGACGCACGCCATCAAGGCAGGCGGCATACTCCGCACGCGGGCTGCGCAGGAACTTGCGCCGGGCGGGCACCCGCGCAAACAGATCCTCGATGCGCACGCTGGTGCCCGGCGGCACGGCGCATGGCCCCTCCCCGACCAGAGCGCCATTATCGACCACACGCTGCCACCCATCCGCGCCGCGCACCCTGCTTTCGATTGTCAGCCGCGCGACCGAAGCAATGGAGGGCAGCGCTTCACCACGAAATCCGAGCGTTTCGATCGCGTCGATCCGCTCATCAGGCAGCTTGGACGTGGCATGCCGCTCCAGCGCCAGCGCCATATCGGTAGCACTCATGCCGCACCCGTCGTCGATGACCTCGATTCGTCCTATGCCCCCCCCGGCCAGGCGGATGTCGATCCTCTGCGCGCCGGCATCCAATGCGTTCTCGACCAGTTCCTTGAGCGCGCTCGCCGGCCTTTCCACAACCTCGCCTGCGGCGATGCGGTTAACCAGGTGTTCGGGCAGGCGGCGTATTGACATATGGGTCTGACTAGCCCAAGCGGACGCATTCCGCGAGCCATGGCTGGATATTTTTTCGCCCTTTTCCTGCCTGGCGCGCAAGACGCGAACCCAAGACATACAGGATGTGGCATGTCGCTCTTCTCCAGGCTGTTCAAATTTTCTTCGCAGGACATGGCAATCGATTTGGGGACGGCGAATACGGTCGTTTATGTGCGCGGACGCGGCATCGTGCTCAATGAACCATCCGTGGTCGCGGTAGAGACGATCAATGGCGTCAAGCGCGTCAAGGCCGTAGGCGACGACGCCAAGCTGATGATGGGCAAGACGCCCGCTTCCATCGAGGCAATTCGCCCGCTGCGCGATGGCGTAATCGCGGACATCGATGTCGCGGAGCAGATGATCAAGCACTTCATCACCAAGGTGCATGGCGGCAAGGCCCGCCCGTGGCGCTTCCCCGAAATCGTGATCTGCGTGCCCTCCGGCTCCACCTCGGTCGAGCGACGCGCCATCCGCGACGCCGCCAGCAATGCAGGCGCCAGCCAGGTATTCCTGATCGAGGAACCGATGGCCGCCGCGATCGGCGCCGACATGCCGGTGACAGAGCCGATCGGTTCGATGGTCGTCGACATTGGCGGCGGCACGACCGAGGTCGCGGTATTGAGCCTGCGTGGCCTTGCCTACACCACCTCGGTGCGCGTGGGCGGAGACAAGATGGACGAAGCGATCGTCTCCTTCGTCCGCCGCCACCACAACCTGCTGATCGGCGAGGCCACGGCAGAGCGGATCAAGAAGGAATTCGGTGTCGCCCAGCCTCCGCCAGACGGCATTGGCGCGACCATCCACATCAAGGGCCGCGATCTTGTGAATGGCGTGCCCAAGGAAATCAGCATCACGCAGGCGCAAATCGCCGAGGCACTGGCCGAACCGATCGGGACCATTGTCGAGGGTGTGCGCATCGCGCTGGAGAATACCGCGCCTGAACTGGCGGCGGATATTGTCGACCAGGGCATCGTCCTCACCGGCGGCGGCGCGTTGCTGAAAGGGCTGGACGACGAACTGCGCGATGAAACCGGCCTGCCGGTCACGGTCGCCGATGATCCGCTCACCTGTGTCGCCATCGGCACCGGCCGCGCGCTGGAGGATCCGATGTTCCGCGGCGTTCTGCAAACCGCGTAATAACAAGGGAGAACGCCTGTTATGGCGCGACCGCCCAGTCGCCGTCCCGGAGTGAACAGGCGGGCCCAGTTTGGCTTGTTCGCGAGTTATGTCATCACCATCGCCTGCGCGATTGCCGGGCTGTTACTGGTGCTGGTGTTCGTGGCCGATCCGGCGGGGTTTTCGGTGCTGCGCGCCGGGGTTGCGGAGGCGACCACGCCGGTGGCTTCAGGCCTGCGCTCCATGGTGCGGGGCTTTGGGTCGGTCGATGAGCAGATCGTCGCCTATATCGACGCTGGTTCCCAGAATGCCGCGCTACGCCGGCAGGTCGAGGCCGACCGTATCAAGCTGATCGAGGCCGAAGCGATCGCCCAGGAAAATGCGCGGTTGAAGCGTCTGCTCCAGCTTACCCAATCGAGCGCGGATAAGGTAACGACCGCGCGGCTGATTTCCTCCTCCTCCACGATCAGCCGGCGCCTCGCGCGCATCAACGCGGGCAGCGCCACGGGAGTGGCGAGCGGCATGCCGGTGCGCTCTCCCGAGGGGCTGGTCGGACGGGTGATGATCGTTGGCCCCCATAGCGCCGACATCCTGCTGCTGACCGACAGCCAGAATATCGTGCCCGTGCGCCGCGCCAAGGACAATATCGGCGCCATTTCCAGCGGGCGGGATGATGGAACACTGGAAATTCGCCCCTTAAGTGCGGGCGCCAATCCTTTCAGGCCGGGCGATATACTGGTCACGACCGGCACGGGCGGCATCTATCGGCCCAATATCCCCGTCGCCATCGTCGTCGCCCTGCGCGAGGGCTATGCCATCGGTGTGCCGCTCGCCAGCCCGGCACGGGTGGAGATGGTGATGGTGGAGCGCCCTTATGACACCAACATACCCGCCCCTCCCTCGGCGGAGCAGGCCGCGAATGCGGGGCAGCGCCCACGATGAGCCAGCCGGTCCCCCGCCTGGGCAGCACTCCCTCGCGCATGCGGATGGACGGCACGCCGATTTTCATCGTGATGCTGGCTTCGGCCTTGCCGGCGATGCTCCCGCTGATCGCGCAATCCCCCACATTGCCGCCTCTCGGCCTGCTGTTCTTCGTGGGTTGGCGGCTGCTGCATCATGAGCTGTGGCCGCTGTGGATGGCCGCCCCGCTGGGCGCGTTCGACGATCTTGCAAGCGGCAGTCCCCTTGGCACCGCCATCTTTCTGTGGTCGGCCATCACCCTCGGCATCGAGCTGGTCGATACCCGCCTTTTCTGGCGCGATTACTGGCATGACTGGCTGATCGCCATCGGCGCGGTGATTCTGTTTCTGCTCGGCGGTCTGGGCTTTAGCCATGTTTCGGGCAGCGCGGCGCCCGCCCGGCTGGTGCTACCACAAATTCTCTGGTCCGCTTTGCTCTATCCGCTTATTGTGCGCATCATTGCCCGAACGGACCGCTGGCGCATGATGGCATGAAATTTCCGAAACTCACCCCAAAACACATTACGCAGGCCAGCCTATCCTTGAGCTTCACGCGCCGCGCGATGGTGCTGGGGGCGATGCAGGGAGGCATCGGCGTGCTGCTTGCCGCGCGCATGGCATGGATCAGCATTGCCGAGAACGAGAAATACTCGCTTCTCTCCGAGAGCAACCGCGTGAACCTCACCCTGGTGCCGCCCCGGCGCGGGTGGATTATCGACCGGCGCGGCCAGCCTCTCGCCAAAAACCGCACGGATTTTCGGGTCGATATCATCCCGGATCGCCTGAAGGACGGGGACCGGGAACGGGTGATCGGCACGCTCGCTCATCTGCTGTCACTGGCGCCCGAGGATGTCGAGCGGATCAACGAGGAACTGACGAAAGCCGCCGGATTTCAGCCGGTGCAAGTCTCCGACAAGCTCAGCTATGACCAGTTTGCCGCCATATCCGTCCGCCTGCCGGAGCTGCCCGGCATCGCCCCGGCGCAGGGTTTCTCGCGCGATTATCCTGCCGGTCCCTCGGTCGGCCATCTGCTGGGCTATGTGGGGGTTGCGTCAGCCAAGGATTATGAGGAGCGCAAAGATCCGCTGCTCATCACGCCCGGCTACAAGATCGGCAAGGACGGGCTGGAGCGCACCTTCGAGGCGGCACTGAACGGCAAACCCGGCGCCAAACGCGTGGAGGTGACGGCGCATGGCAAAGTGGTGCGGGAACTCACCACCCGGCCCGATACCCCCGGCAAGACCATCCAGCTGACGATCGACGCGGGATTGCAGGAATATGCCGGGCGCAGGCTCGGCAGCCAGAGCGGCTCGGTCGTCGTCGTCGATTGCCGCACCGGCGATCTGCTCGCCATGGCCTCGATGCCGAGCTTCGATCCGAACAGCTTTTCGGACGGCATCAGCCATATGGAATGGGCGATGCTGAGCGAGGATGATCATGTCCCGCTGCGCAACAAGACGCTGCAAGGCCTGTATCCGCCCGGCTCCACCGTCAAGCCGATGGTCGCTCTCTCCTTTCTGGAGGCGGGGCTTAGCCCGGACGACACAGTGCAATGCAGCGGCGCGATCAGGGTGGGCAATGGCCGCTTCCATTGCTGGCGGCGCGGCGGGCATGGCGCGGTCAATATGCACAGAGGCATCGAACAGAGCTGCGACATCTATTTCTATGTGATGGCGCAGCGGCTCGGCATGCAGGTGATCGCCAACATGGCGCGCAAGCTGGGTCTGGGTCAGAAATTTCCGCTGCCCTATCCCAGCCAGAGCTATGGTACGGTGCCCGACGCCGCGTGGAAGATGAAGAAATACGGCCAGGAATGGCAGATATACGATACCGTCAACGCCACCATCGGGCAGGGCTACATGCTCGTGAACCCGTTGCAGATCGCGATGATGGCGGCGCGGCTGGCCTCGGGCAGGCAACTCATGCCCAATCTGGTGTTTGGCGCGAAACGGGAGGCAGCCGCGCCGCTGGGCGTTTCGCGCGAGCATCTGGAGATTATCTGGGCCGCCATGCGCGATGTGGTGAACGGCGGTGGCACCGGCGGGGGCGCGCGCCTGCCTGTTCCCGGCGTGCTGATGGCGGGCAAGACCGGCACCGCGCAGGTGCGCCGCATCAGTATGGCGGAGCGGCGCGGCGGCGTGCGCTCCAACGCGTCGCTCGCGTTCAAGCTGCGCGATCACGCCCTGTTTCAGGGCTTTGCCCCGGCAGACAACCCGCGATATGCAATCGGCACGGTCATCGAGCATGGCGGGCATGTCAGCGCTATACAGGATGCGCCGCGTATTTCGGGCGATGTGATGAGCTATCTGTTCGATCCCGCCGGCGCGCTGGGGCGGCTGAGCGCCTATGAAACGGAATGGGGCGGCGATCCGTTCGCCCGTCAAAAGACGCAGATGGCGGCTTACAGGGCGGCGCAGGGCATGGCCCCTCCTGCATCCGAACCGGCGGACAATGCCGCCAATGCCGTGAACGCCACTGCGGCAGGCGCACCCGAGCAGCTCCCCGCCACCCTCGCCCCCTCCGCTGCCAGCGCGCAGGACGCACCGGAATGAGCATCATTCCTCCGATTGTCTCCAGCCTGCCCTGGCGTATCATGCTGCTGGTAAGCACCATTGCCGCGTTCGGCATTGTCGTCCTCTATAGCGCGGCGAGCGGCAGCATGACGCCCTGGGCGCTCAATCAGGCCATTCGCTTCCTGCTTTTCACCGGCATGGCGCTCTTCCTGTCCCGCCTGCCGACCGACCTGTTCGCCGGACTCGCCTTTCCGGCCTATGGCGCGGTGCTCGGCGCGCTGGTGCTGGTAGAACTGATCGGCGGCGTGGCAGGGGGCAGCCAGCGCTGGATAAATCTCGGCTTCATGCAGCTTCAGCCATCCGAATTCATGAAGCCGGTGATCGTGCTGGCCGTGGCGCGCTTTTATGCGCGGTTGCCGGTGGGCGAGACGCGGCGCTGGACGGCGATCTGGCCCGCGCTGTTGCTGATCGGCGTGCCCTGGGCGCTGGTGCTGATTCAGCCCGACCTTGGCACCGCGACGATGATCGCCGCGGGCGGGATTACGGTGATGTTCCTCGCCGGCTTGCCCATGCGCCTGTTCGTCGGATCAGGGCTGGCGCTGGCGGCGCTGGTGCCGATCGCGTTCAGCTTTTTGCATGACTATCAGCAGAAACGGGTGCTGATCTTCCTTGATCCCGAGAGCGATCCGCTGGGCGCGGGCTATCATATCAGCCAGTCGAAGATCGCCATCGGTTCGGGCGGCCTGTGGGGCAAGGGTTTCCTGCGCGGCACGCAAAGCCACCTCGACTATCTCCCCGAAGGCCATACCGATTTTGTGTTCGCCACCATGTCCGAGGAATGGGGGCTGACGGGCGGCATCTTCCTGATTGGGGCGTTCATGCTGCTGTTCCGCTGGGGGATACGGGTGTCGATGCGGGCAAAGGACCGCTTTTCCGCACTTGTCGCCGCCGGGCTGACGACAACCATCTTTTTCTATGTCGCGATCAACCTGATGATGGTGATGGGCCTCGCCCCCGTAGTCGGCATCCCTCTGCCGTTCATGTCCTATGGCGGATCATCGATGCTGACGGTGATGCTGTGCATCGGCATCATCTTGTCGGTCAACAGGGACAACCGGCGCAGCGGTTCAGGCTGGAAATGACCGGAATGCGCGCGCGGTAAAGGGAAAATGGGGCGATCGAGGGGATCCGAACCCCCGACCTCTGGTACCACAAACCAGCGCTCTAACCGACTGAGCTACGATCGCCACCTAATAGCCCACTGCGGGGCGGACGGTCACTTAAGCGCGCCTATCCTCAGCGTCAAGCGGGCAAATAGCCCTGTGCCGACCGGGCGCGCACAAAAACAGGCCCAACAAAAAGGGCGAAGCCGCAGCTCCGCCCCTCTGGTCTTGCCTCAGCGGCAAGAAGGATCAGTTGACCGCGTCCTTCAGACCCTTGCCCGCCTTGAACTTGGGCTGCGACGATGCCTTGATCGTCATCGCCTCGCCGGTGCGCGGGTTGCGGCCGGTGGACGCCTTGCGCTTGGAGACGGAGAAAGTGCCGAAACCAACCAGGCGCACTTCGTCGCCCTTCTTGAGCGCGCCGCTGATCGCGTCGAACACGCCTTCAACGGCCTTGGCGGCATCTGTTTTGCTCAGTCCGCTGCTGTCGGCGACAGCGCCAATAAGATCCTGTTTGTTCATTGTATGGGAACCCCCTCGTTGCTTGTGTTGAATTGGGAATCGCTAAATTCGGGAGCGCCATAAATGCTGGGTTTTTGGCTCCTGTCAAAGGGTAAAGGCAAAAAAATCACGCTATTATGCCCGAGGGAGGGGGCTTCCCTCCCTCCAGCAGGCGAAATTTTAATGCCGCACCGCAATATCCCCTTCCCCGCCAGCCAAGGAAACCGGCTGCGCGGCCAGATCATCCTCCTCGGACCACGAAATCGGCTCGAGTGGCGCGCAAAGTGCACGGGCGAGCACTTCGTCGACATGGGATACCGGCACGATTTCCAGATTTTCTGTAATATTTGCCGGTATTTCCACGAGATCCTTCTCATTTTCCATGGGGATCAGCACGGTCCTCATCCCCCCGCGCAGCGCCGCGAGCAGCTTTTCCTTGAGGCCGCCAATAGGCAGCACACGGCCCCTCAACGTCACCTCGCCGGTCATCGCCACATCCTTTCGCACCGGCACACCCGTGAGGGTGGAAACGATGCTCGTCACCATGCCGACTCCTGCCGAAGGACCATCTTTCGGCACCGCGCCTTCGGGCAGATGGATGTGAATATCCTTGCGATTGAAGATACTGGGGCGGATGCCATAGCCCGGCGCCCGCGCCTTCACATAGGAAAACGCCGCCTGCACTGATTCGGTCATCACCTCGCCGAGCTTGCCGGTGGTCTTGATCGCGCCCTTGCCCGGCACGGTGACGGATTCGATGGTCAGCAGTTCGCCGCCCACTTCGGTCCAGGCCAGGCCGGTAACGGCGCCCACCTGATTTTCCTCTTCGCCGATCCCGTGGCGGAACTTGCGCACCCCGGCAAAATCGTTGAGATTATCCGGAGTGATCTCGACACTGGTCGCGCCACCCTCCAGAATCCTGCGCAGCGCCTTGCGGGCGAGCCGCGCAATCTCGCGCTCCAGTGTGCGCACACCCGCCTCGCGCGTGTAATAGCGGATGAGATCGCGCAGACCCTCCTCGGTGAGGACCAGTTCGCCCGGTTTCAGCCCATGCGCTTCGATCTGCTTGGCCACGAGATGCTGCTTGGCGATTTCGACCTTTTCGTCCTCGGTATACCCCTCAAGACGGATGATCTCCATCCTGTCGAGCAGCGCCTGCGGCAGGTTGAGGGAGTTGGCGGTGGTGACGAACATCACGTCCGAAAGATCGAGGTCGATCTCCAGATAATGATCCTGGAACTTGGCGTTCTGTTCCGGGTCAAGCACCTCAAGCAGTGCCGAGGCGGGGTCGCCCCGGAAATCCTGGCCCAGCTTGTCGATCTCGTCCAACAGGAACAGCGGATTCATGCTGCCCGCCTTCTTGAGGTTCGCGACGATCTTGCCGGGAAGGCTGCCGATATACGTGCGCCGATGCCCGCGGATCTCCGCCTCGTCGCGCACACCGCCCAGAGATTGCCGCACGAACTCGCGCCCGCATGCCTTGGCGATCGACTTGCCCAGCGAGGTCTTGCCCACGCCCGGCGGGCCGACGAGGCACAGGATCGGGCCTTTCAGCTTGTTGGTGCGCGCCTGCACCGCGAGATATTCGACAATGCGATCCTTGACCTTTTCCAGCGCGAAGTGATCCGCATCGAGGATTTCCTGCGCTTTGCGAAGGTCGTTCTTCACCTTGCTGCGCTTGCCCCACGGCAGGCCCAGCAGCACATCGAGATAGTTGCGCACCACGGTCGCCTCGGCGGACATGGGCTGCATCGACTTCAGCTTCTTCAGTTCCGCGTTGGCCTTGGCCTTCGCTTCCTTGGTCATCTTGAGCTTGTTGATCTTGTCCTGAAGCTCGGCCAGCTCGTCGGCCTCATCGCCTTCGGAGCCGCCCAGCTCGCGCTGGATCGCCTTCAACTGCTCGTTGAGATAATATTCGCGCTGGGTCTTTTCCATCTGGCGCTTGACGCGGCCACGGATCTTTTTCTCGACCTGTAACACGCCCAGCTCGCCTTCCATGAAGGCGAACACCATCTCCAGCCGCTTTGATGCGTCCGTCTCGGTCAGCAGCGCCTGCTTGTCCGCTACCTTGACGCTGATATGCGCGGCAACCGCATCGGCGAGCCGGCTCGCATCCTCGATCTCGCGCAGTTGCACCGGGGTTTCGGCGGGCAGCTTCTTGTTGAGTTTGGCATAATTCTCGAACTGGTCGGCAATCGAACGCATCAGCGCCGAGGCCTGCGGCCCGGTTGCGCCCTGCTCCTCCACCGCCTCGACATCGGCCGTGATATAGCCCTCGTCCTCAGAGACGGCCTGAAGCCGCGCACGCTGCTTGCCCTCCACCAGCACGCGCACCGTGCCATCGGGCAGTTTCAGCAATTGCAGCACCGTAGCAATCACGCCCATATCATAGAGCGCATCGCGATCGGGATCGTCCTCACCCGGGTCGAGCTGGGAGACGAGGAAGATTTCCTTGTCCGCCTCCATGGCTTTTTCGAGCGCAATCACGCTCTTGTCCCGTCCCACGAACAGGGGAACGATCATCTGCGGAAAAACAACGATGTCGCGCAGTGGCAGCAGCGGAAATTGCATTGCGGGTATAACTCCTTGGCGCACCCATAAGGTCTGATGCCTAATATGTGTTCTATAGCGCGCCGATCAATGGTTCGGCATCAATAGCGCGAAAAGCTGAAAATTGGATTGCGGAGCGCGCCTGCGCTCATCCCTCTCAGAACGGCAGCTTGAAGCCGGGAGGGAGCGGCAGACCGCTGGTCATCTTGCTCATTTCGGCGTTCGACGCCTCATCCGCCTTGGCCCGCGCATCATTGAAGGCGGCGGCGACCAGATCTTCCAATATCTGCTTTTCCGATGGAGCGAGCAGGCTCTCGTCGATAGACACGCCGACAATCCGCCCCTTGGCCGTGGCGCGGACCTTGACCACGCCACCGCCCGATGCGCCTTCGACCTCGATCTTGTCGAGATTATCCTGCGCGCGGGCCAGCTCTTCCTGCACGCGCGCGGCCATGCCCAATATTTCGTTCAAGTCTTTCATGCGCTTTCGCTCCATTTCGCATCGTCATCGGCGGGCATCAGCTCCGCATCGGGAAAAGCCGTCAGCGCCGCCTGCATGACCGGGTGGCCGAGTATCTCCGCCTTGGCATCCTGTTCGGCCCGCTCGCGCTGCTCGGCGATGCTGGGCAGAGCCTCTCCGCTCGTCACCCGCACCTGCCAGCGCGTCCGGGTCAGCTCGTCCAGCGTCTGACGGATACGGTCGATCTGGTCCTGCGCCATCGGCTTGACCGGCTCGAAATCCAGCTCCGGCGGGGCATAGCGGATCGGGCGGATGAAATGCTCGACCTCGTCGGCGATCAGCCCCCTGTTGCGATCCCACAGCAGCTTGACCATCGCCTCGAAACTGGCGGGCAACGCAGAAGCCGGGCCTGCGGGCGACGCAGGGGGAGTGGTGGGCGCGGGGACATGCGACGCGGGGGCGGCTCCGCCCTCCAGCATCCGCGCGAGGTCCGACGGGTCTGGAAGGCTCGCTGCGTGAATGAGCCGCAACAGCGCCATATCCGCCGCCTCTGCCGGCATCGCCGCGCGGGAAACCTCTTCGTGCCCCTTGAGCAATAACTGCCACAGCCGGTGCAGCGGCGCGAAGCCAAGCGCGCTCGCCCAATCGGCCAATGCGTCGCGCTCCTCCACCGATTGCGTGGGGTCATCGCCCTTGCCGCCCGCTTTCAACAGCGTGACGCCATGGACCGTTTCCAACAACCCGCGCAGAATAGCGAGCGGCTCGACCCCCAGATCATGCTGCTCGCGCATCATCCCGAGCGCGCCGGGCGCATCGCCGTCCAGCAGCAAGCCAAACAGGCGGCGGATCGCGCCCCGGTCTGACAGGCCCAGCATCTCGCGCACCTGAATTGCGGTGACGCGCGCGCGCGCGCCTTCATCCGCCCCTGCGCCTTCCGTCTCGGCCCCGCCTGATTCTGCATGGGCTATCGCCTGATCGAGGATCGAGAGGCCGTCCCGCGCCGAGCCTTCCGCCGCCTGCGCAATCAATAACAGCGCTTCTTCCTCTGCGGCAACGCCCTCCTGATCCACCACATATGCGAAATGGGCGGCGAGCTTTTCCGCCGAAATCCGTCGCAGATCGAACCGCTGGCACCGGGAAAGCACCGTCACCGGCACCTTGTTGACTTCGGTGGTGGCGAACAGGAATTTCACATGGGCGGGCGGCTCCTCCAGCGTCTTGAGGAGCCCGTTGAACGCCTGCTTCGAGAGCATGTGCACTTCGTCGATGATATAGACTTTGTAGCGCGCCGACACCGCCGAATAGCGCACCGCCTCGATGATTTCGCGCACGTCGTCGATGCCGGTATGGCTGGCGGCGTCCATCTCGATCACGTCGATATGCCGCCCTTCGGCGATGGCGCAGCACGGCTCGCATACGCCGCATGGGTCGATGGTCGGGCCACCCTGCCCGTCCGGGCCGATGCAGTTCAGTGCCTTGGCGATCAGCCGCGCGGTCGATGTCTTGCCCACGCCGCGCACGCCGGTCATCAAAAAGGCATGGGCAAGCCGTCCGCGCCGGATCGCGTTGCCCAGCGTCTGGACCATCGCATCCTGCCCGATCAGCTCCCCGAAGGTCTGAGGCCGGTATTTGCGGGCAAGCACGCGATAGGCGCTGCCGGTGCCGGTCTGGTGGGGCGGGGAATCGGTCATGAGCAGGTTCTAGCGGCTCGCTCTCCGCTTGTCGAAGGATAGGGGGACGGCCCATGCAAGAAAGTAGGAGCCGGAACGACCCGCAGCAAAATCACTGTGGCTGCTTCCGTCAGGATCTGACCAGGTTGGCGACGACCACGTCCGCCCGGCTCCCGCGCCGCATATGGCGGGCGATGTGCCGAAAAGCAAGAGGATGGGAAGCGACGGGCTTCTCAGACCCCTTGCAGATTATGAAACTCTCCCGGCATCCGCACGGTGAGGCTGTCCATATCAGGCGGCAGCACGATCTGGCAGGCGAGGCGGCTGGTGCGGGTGGCAGCGGCGGCGAGATCGAGCATGTCCTCCTCAACCTCGCTGGCTGGCGGCAGGCGCGCGAAATCCTCCGCCGATACGATGACATGGCAGGTGGAGCAGGCCATCTGCCCCTCGCAGGTGCCCTCCATCGGCTGGCCGGCCGCCTGCGCAATGTCTAATAAACAATCACCACTATTCGCGGTAACTTCCTGAATATACTCGCCATTGGCACTGATGAAGCGGACAATCGGCATGCTATTCCTTACCCTTGCGCATCAGCGGCGCGGTTGATGGCATCGGCGGCGCGCTCGATCGCGTCCAGCGTCGTGTAGCGCCCGAAGCCGACGCGGATCGAGGACCGCGCCTGGGCATCCGTCAACCCCAGTGCGCGCAGCACGTGGCTGGGCCGCCCCGATCCGCTGGCGCAGGCGGACCCCAGCGAAAACGCGACATCGCGGCATTCGGACAGGAGCCGCGCGCCGTCCAGCCCATCGCGCCGCAGATTGAGATTACCGGGATAGCGGGCCGGGGCGTCGCCATTGAGCACCCAGCCCACGAACAGCGCACGCGCCCGCGCATGGAGCGCCGCCACATGCGCCGCATCTGCCTCGCGCTGCTCCGTCATCAGCCGCGCCGCCGCGCCGAACCCGGCGCACAAGGCCGGAGACAAGGTGCCCGAACGCAAGCCCCCCTCCTGCCCGCCGCCGTGGATCAGCGGCGGAATGTCCAGCCCCCCGCGCAGCCACAATGCGCCGATGCCCTTCGGGCCATAGATCTTGTGCGCAGACAGTGCGATCACGTCGGCTGACGCGGGCATAGCCGCCCGTCCCGCCCCCTGCACAGCATCGCACACCAGCAGCGCGCCCGCCTGATGCGCGAGCGCCGCCAAAGCCGCGACCGGCTGAATGACGCCGATCTCGTTGTTGACCAGCATGACAGAGAGCAGAGCGGTGCGCTCATCCAGCGCGGCTTCCGCCACCGCCGGATCGAGCAGTCCGTCCGCCCCCACCGGCAGCAGCACCGGCTCAAAGCCCTCCGCGCGCAGGGCCAGCGCAGTATCACGCACGGCGGCATGCTCGGTATCGGGCAGCAGGATGCGGATGCGCCCCGCGTCACGCCCGCGCATCATCCGCGCCGCGCCGACCAGCGCGATATTGAGCGCTTCCGTAGCGCCAGAGGTGAACGCCACCCGCCCGCCAGCAGGGAGCAGCGCCGCCACATTGTCCCGCGCCGCCTCCACCGCCGCCGCCGCCGCCCGGCCCGGCCGGTGCGCGCTGTGCGGATTGGCGAAGTGGTCCCGCAACCACGGTGTCATGGCCTCATAGGCTTCGGGCGCGAGCGGCGTGGTCGCCTGATAATCGAGATAGATCATGCGGCCTTCGCCTGGGCCATACCACGCCATGCTTCCAGGAACGCATGAATGTCCGTCTCGCGCGTCTGCGGGCCAAAGCTCACGCGAATCACTTCATCGGCAGTGGCCGCCTCCCATCCCAGCGCGCGCAGCACCGGGCTGGTTTTCAAGGTGCCCGAGGAACAGGCCGCGCCCGCCGACACCGCAATTCCCGCCGTGTCGAGCCGGATAAGCTGCGCCCGCGCCGAAACGCCGGGCATATGATAGCTGGCGATGGTGGGAATGCGCTCCGCCATGGCTGCCACCACCACGCCGCCTGCTGCGGCAATCGCGGTGTCGAGCATGTCCCTCAGGCGCGCCGCTTCGCGCATCCAGCCGCGCTCCTGCGAAAGCGCCGCCGCCATAGCCAGCACACCGGGCAGGTTCTCCGTCCCGCCACGATAGCCCTGCTCCTGCCCGCCTGTGGGCCGCAACAATCCCAGATCCCGCACCAGCAACGCGCCAACGCCGGGCGGCCCGCCAAATTTATGGGCGGAAACGGCGATCATATCCGGCCCTGTCGGCAGATCGATCTTGCCCGCGCTCTGCGCGCAATCGCACAGCAGCCAGCCGGCCGCCGCATGAATGCGCTCCGCCAGTTCGGCGATCGGCTGGATCACCCCCGTCTCGTTGTTGACATGCTGAATGGCATGGAGCGCGCCCTCGCGCACTTCGGCTACGCGGCCCTGTGCGTCCACGGCCAAGCGCTCAGCGCCATCGCCCGCTACCCGCAGCACGGCGTCATGCTCGACAGGCGAGACAACACACCGCGCCGCCGTGTTCCGCCCCAAGGGAATGGCAATCGCTTCGCTCGCCCCCGAGGTGAAAATCACCTCCCCGTCCCATCCCAGCGCCGCCTTGATCCGCGCCCGCGCATCCTCCAGCGCCGCCCGCGCCGCCCGCCCTTCGGCATGGGGGGATGACGGATTGGCCCAGCGCGCCATTCCCTCCGTCATCGCCGCGCGCGCCGCATCGCACAACGGCGTGGTGGCCGCATGATCGAGGTAAATGCGTGTTGCAGGGGCAGAAATCAGGCCGTCTGGCACGGAACGACTCATTTTATTGCGAAATTGCGGTTGCATCCTATATAGGCGCTCGTTCATCCTTAGCCAGCGCCGAGCGCCGGTTAAACGTCCGCCCTTATTTGATAGACAGCCAGGTGCCATGCCAGACGTGATCTTTCCCGGCCCCGAAGGCCGCCTTGAGGGGCGTTTCAGCCCCCCGCCCCGCCCCCGCGCGCCCGTCGCGATGATCCTCCATCCGCATCCGCAGGGTGGCGGCACGATGAACGACCGCATCACCCAGGCCTTATACAAGACCTTCGTGAAGCGCGGCTTTGCGGTGCTGCGCTTCAATTTCCGGGGCGTGGGCCGCAGCCAGGGCACGTTCGACAATGGCATCGGCGAATTGTCTGACGCCGCCGCCGCGCTCGACTGGGTGCAGAGCTTCCACCCCGAGGCGCAGACCACCTGGATCGGCGGTTTCTCCTTCGGCGCGTGGATCGGCATGCAGCTTTTGATGCGCCGCCCGGAAATTCGGGGGTTCATCTCGGTTGCGCCGCCCGCCAACATGTATGATTTCAGCTTTCTTGCCCCCTGCCCGGCATCGGGCATTATCGTTCAGGGCACGCATGACGAGGTGGTGACCGCCAACGCGGTGCAGAAGCTGGTCGACAAGCTGCGCACGCAAAAGGGCATCACCATCCATCATGACGAGATCCGCAACGCCAATCATTTCTTCGAGAATGAGCTGGATCAGGTGATGATGTCGGTCGACAATTATCTCGACATGCGCCTTTCGCCGGATAGCCCGATCAAATAGGCCGCTTGGTTGGCGCAGGAGCAGCAGCCCGAACCATCGCCAGCCCGGATGCGGGCGGATGTCGCGGCATATGTCGGGCGCGACAATGCCTCGAGCGGCCCCAGACTGTATCAGATGCCCGTCGCGGTGGCACGGCGGGTGGCCCGGCGCCTCGCGCGCGCGGCGGATCTGCCGCAGCCTCCGGTTGCCATTGATCGCAGCTTCGCGGTGCCGCTCGCCGATGGCGCGCAGATCAACCTGCGCCTGTTCGACAGCGTGACGCAGCGCCCGCCGGGGCCGGTCATGCTCTATTTTCATGGTGGAGGCTGGGCGCTGGGCGATAGCGGCATCTATGCGCCACTCTGCGCTGAGCTGGCGCGCGGGCTGGATCTGCCGGTGCTCAGCGTCGACTATCGCCGCGCGCCGGAGCATCCAACCCCCACCGGCCAGCAGGATTGCGAGGCCGCCGCACGCTGGGTGGCGGAAAACCCCGCCGTGCTGCCTGTCAAGGCCACTGCGCTTGTCGTTGCCGGGGACAGTTGCGGTGGCAGCTATGCCATCAGCACCGCGATGGCCCTGCGCGATGCGCCAGCGGCGCTGCCGGTCATCGCACAGCTCGTCTTTTATCCGGCGGCGGATCTCGCCACGCGCTATCCCTCCTTCCGCGAATTTGCGACCGGCTATCTGCTCGACAAGCATCTGATGCGCTGGTTCGCGGAACAGTGCGCGCCCGATGAGAGCGATTTTCGCACTTCGCCACTGGCGGGAAGCGTCGCGGGGCTGCCCCCCGCGCTGGTGGTGACGGCAGAGCTGGACCCGTTGCGCGATCAGGGCCGGGCCTATGCCCACGCGCTCAGCCAGGCAGGCATACCCACCTGCGCGCATGAAGCGCAGGGCATGGTGCACGCCTTTCTCTCGATGCGGGGGGTCATCCCCTCCGCGCACAGCGAGCTGGAGCGATTGATCGCGCTGGCGCACCCGCTCGTGCATCGGTCTGTTCATCGCGGCTGACGGGCGCCCTGCCCTTATACCGCATTGCAAAAACTTGAACCGCTGCCTGCTTTCCCATAGAAGGCCGGGCAATGATAAAACTGGTCAGGGATCCGGACGCCAGCGTCCTCTCCGCCGCGCGGCGGGTATTGGTGACGGAAGCGGCCGCTTTGCAAATGCTGGCGGACACCATTCCCCTCGAATTCGAGAGCGCCGTCGCCGCGATGCTGAACGCGCCGGGGCGGATCATCGTCTCGGGCATTGGCAAATCGGGCCATATCGGCCGCAAGATTTCCGCCACCCTGTCCTCCACCGGCTCGCCCTCCACTTTCATGCATGCCGCCGAGGCCAGCCATGGCGACCTCGGTATGATTACGCGCGACGATATCTGCCTGCTGCTTTCCAACTCCGGAGAAACGGCGGAGCTGCGCGATATTGTCGCCTATGTGCGGCGGTTCGAGATTCCGCTCATCGCCATATCGGCGCGCGCCAACAGTGTGCTTATGCGCGCGGCGGATTACAAGCTGCTGCTGCCCGATGCGCCCGAAGCCTGCCCCAATGGCCTGGCGCCCACCACCTCGACCGCGCTGATGCTCGCGCTGGGCGATGCGCTGGCGATTGCCCTGATGGAGGCGCGCGGCTTCGCGGTGGAGAGTTTTCGCCAGTTCCACCCCGGAGGGCGGCTCGGCGCGCAGATTACCAAGGTCATGGATCTGATGCATGGCGGCGAAGAACTGCCGCTCGTGCGTTTCGGCGATAATATGGCCGAAACCCTGCTGGCGATGACCTCCAAGGGCTTTGGCATCGCGATCGTGGTGGAGGCGGAGAGCGGCAAGCTGACCGGCGTTGTCACCGATGGCGATTTGCGCCGCAATATGGCCGGGCTGATGGATCGCACGGCCGGCGAGATCGCCACTGCCAGGCCCGTGTGCGCGCGTGCGGACATGCTCGCGGCGGAGGCACTGGCGCTGATGAACCGGCACGAGATTTCGGTGCTGCCGGTGGTAGACGAAGCGGGCCTGCCGCTGGGCTTGCTGCATGTGCATGATCTGCTGCGCGCAGGCGTGGCCTAGGCATCGCCCTCATGCGCGCCGCCATCGTCATCCCGGCCCGCTATGCCTCCAGCCGCTATCCCGGCAAGCCGCTCGCTGAACTGACCCTGCCCGATGGCGCGCGCAAGAGCCTCATCCGCATGAGCTGGGACGCCGCCTGCGCGGTTGTAGCGACGGGTGATGTCTATGTCGCCACCGATGACGCGCGTATCGCGGGCCATTGCGAAGGTTTCGGCGCGCAGGTCATCATGACCGCGCCCACATGCCGCAACGGCACCGAACGCTGTGCCGAGGCGGTGGCGAACGCACGGATCGACGCGGACATCATCGTCAACCTTCAAGGCGACGCCCCGCTGACCCCACCATGGTTTATCGAGGCGCTGATCGCGGCAATGAGCCGGGACGCCACCCTCGCGGTCGCCACTCCGGTGCTGCGCTGCGACGCGCAGGCTTACGCCCATTTCGTGGAGGACCGGCGCGCCGGGCGCGTGGGCGGCACCACCGCCGTGTTCGATGCGCAGGGTAAGGCGCTCTATTTCTCCAAGGAAGTGATCCCCTGGCTCGACCCCAAGCGCGCGGAGGCTGACGCGCCACCGGTGTGGCATCATGTCGGCGTTTATGCCTATACGCCAGCGGCACTCGCCGCCTATATCGCTTTGCCGCCGGGGCGTCTGGAGGAACTGGAAGGGCTTGAGCAACTGCGCTTCCTCGAACATGGGCATGCCATAGGCTGCGTCGCGGTAGAAGCGCGCGGGCGGGTATTCTGGGAGCTGAACAACCCGGAGGATATTCCCCGCATCGAGCAGGCATTGCAGGAGATGGCATGCCCGGTCGCATCGTAACCGTCGGCGATATCGATATCGGCAACGCTGCGCCGCTGGTGCTGATTGCCGGGCCATGCCAGCTCGAAAGCCTCGATCATGCGCGGATGATGGCCGAAAAGATCGCCGCCGCCTGTGCGCCGACCGGCACACGCTTCCTCTTCAAGGCCTCCTACGACAAGGCCAACCGCACATCCCTCTCCGCCCCGCGCGGGCTGGGCATGGAGGCTGGGCTGGAGATTTTGGCGCGTATCCGCGAGGAATATGGCTGCCCGGTGCTGACCGATGTGCATGATGCGGCCCAGTGCGCCCGCGCGGCGCAGATGGTCGATGTGCTGCAAATTCCCGCCTTCCTCTGCCGCCAGACCGATCTGTTGCTCGCCGCAGGCGAAACGGGCGCCGCCATCAACGTGAAGAAGGGCCAGTTCCTTAGCCCGTGGGATATGACGCATGTCGCCGCCAAGATCGCGTCCACCGGCAACCAGCGCATCCTGCTGACCGAGCGCGGCGCGAGCTTTGGCTACAACAATCTGGTGAGCGATATGCGTGCACTGCCCATCATGGCGGAGAGCGGCTATCCGGTGGTATTCGACGCGACGCACAGCGTCCAGCTCCCCGGCGGGCAGGGCGGCTCGTCAGGCGGGCAGCGGCAGTTCGTCGCGCCGCTTGCCCGCGCCGCCTGCGCCGTGGGGGTGGCGGCGGTGTTCATCGAGACGCACGAAAACCCGGACTGCGCACCCAGCGACGGGCCGAATATGGTGCCAGTCGATCACCTTGCAGCGCTGCTTGCTAGCCTCGCCGCGCATGACCGGCTGGCGAAGGCATCGGCTCAGGGCTGAGGGTCCGCCTGCCCGGCTGACGGGGAATCCCCCACCCCCGCGTCCGCCCGCCCCTTGAAGCCCTGCGCGATCACATACCACTCGCTGCTGCCCTTGCGGCTGGCCGGGGGCTTGGCGTGCTTCACGACGGTGAAGTTCCGTTTCAACAGCACCAATAGCTCCTTGTCGGTGCCGCCCGCGAATACCTTCGCCACGAAAGCGCCACCGGGCTTCAAATGCTCCACCGCGAACCACACCGCCGCCTCGACCAGCGCCATGGTGCGCAGATGGTCCGTCTGCGCATGGCCAACGGTGTTCGCCGCCATGTCTGACAGCACGAGATCGGGGGCATCGCCCAGCGCCTCGGCCAGCGCCGCCTCCGCCGCGTCGCCCATGAAATCCATCTGAAGGAGGGTCACGCCCTCGATCGGGTCCACGGGCAGCAGGTCTATGCCCACCACTTTCGCCTGCGGGACACGCTTGCGCACCACCTGCGCCCAGCCGCCCGGCGCCACGCCAAGATCGACCACCGTGCGCGCGCCTTTGAGCAGGCCGAATTTCTCGTCAAGCTCGATCAGCTTGAATGCGGCGCGGCTCCGCCAGCCTTCCGCCTTCGCCTGGCGGACATAGGGATCGTTCAACTGGCGTTGCAGCCAGCGGGTCGATTGCGCACTGCGGTTCTTCGCGGTCTTGACCCGGACCCGGCCTGCCCCCACCCCTCTCACACCCGCTGATCCATCAGGCAGCGCAATATCCCCTCGCGGATGCCCCTGTCCGCGATGCCGAGCCGCTCCGCCGGCCATATGTCGAGGATTTCCTCCAGAATGGCGCAGCCCGCCACCACCAGATCGGCCCGCTCCGCGCCAATGCTGGGCAGGGCGCGCCGCTCCTCCAGCGTCATCACCGAGAGCCGCTGCGAAATCGCGCGCATCGAGCTGGTCGGCACGATCAGCCCGTCGATCAGCTGGCGGTTATATTTGGGCAGGTCGAGATGCACACTGGCGAGCGTCGTCACCGTGCCCGATGTGCCGAGCAGGCGCGGCTCATCCGCATGGGCGGGCACACGCTCTGCAAAGGGGGCGACCGCCCCCGCCACACGGGCGCGCATCCGCACATAGGCGGCGGCCCGCGCTTCGGGGTGGCTCCCCGGCTCAGGCTCGCTCTCGGTCAGCGAGACGACGCCCCACGGGATGCTGAGCCAGTCGATGATGCGGGGGCTTGGCCCGCTGCTCTCCACCAGCACCAGCTCGGTCGAGCCGCCGCCAATGTCGAAGATCAGCGCCGGGCCATCGCCCGGCTCCAGCAGCGCGTGGCAGCCGAGCACCGCAAGGCGCGCCTCCTCCTGCGCGGAGATGATATCGAGCGCGATGCCCGTCTCGCGCTTCACCCGCGCGATGAACTCCACGCCATTGGCCGCGCGGCGGCATGCCTCCGTCGCCACCGAGCGGGCCAGGGTCACTTGCCGGGCGCGCAGCTTTTCCGCACAGACCGAAAGCGCCGCCACCGCCCGGTCCATCGCCGCGTCAGACAGCGCGCCTGCCGCCGCCAGCCCCTCGCCCAGCCGGACGATGCGCGAAAAGGCATCGACCACCACGAACCCGTCCGCCGTGGGCTTGGCAATCAGCAGCCGGCAATTGTTGGTGCCGAGATCGATAGCGGCATAGCTGGTGCGCGGCGAATGGGCGAAGGAGGGGCGCCGTTCCGGCAGGGGTGCGACAATGGCAGCGCCGTCGCCTGTTTCCACCCGCCCCACGGACGGAGGCATATTTTCGGCCCTTTGACGGGTCTGGTGCGCCATGCCTCGTCACTCACTTATCATCTTCCGCGCGGTGCGCGCGGCACTTGGAAGCGACCCTAGGCATTCTTGGCTTCAGGCGCAACCTCCCTGCATCGCCCGCCCGCGCGCCCAGCCCGCCTCAGCGCTCGCCATAGCGCATCGCGATGCGCGTCGTCCCGCCTTGACAGGGGGGATAGCCCAGCCTAGATCGGCGCCTCCCTTGCCCCGTCGTCTAAAGGTAAGACTACGGACTCTGACTCCGTCAATCGAGGTTCGAATCCTCGCGGGGCATCCAGCTTTTTGATACTGTGCTGCGCGGGCACGCCCGCATTGGTGCTGCGCGGGCGCGGCACGCTTGCCCGCATGAGGGCCGATGGCCCCTAGAGCGGTTTTCAATCTGATAGGAATCGGATCAACTGCTCTATTCTGTTGTTTTACCGCGATTTCTTAAACATCGATCGATCCCGATCGCTTGGAAATCGCTCTAATATGCCCGCGCGATGGCGAACTCCACGGCTTCGATCAGCGCGTCCTTGGCCTTGCCTGCGGGAAACAGGCCGAGTGCGTCGATCGCGCGCTGGCCATAATGGCGCGCCCGCGCCAGCGTGTCGTCCATCGCGCCGGACTGGTTGAGCAGGGCGGTCGCATAAGCGAGATCCGCGTCAGACACCCTGTGCCCCGCGATCGCCGCCCGCCAGAAGGCCCGCTCTTCGTCATTGCCGCGCGCATAAGCGAGGATGACGGGCAGCGTCACCTTGCCGTCGCGGAAGTCATCGCCCGCATCCTTGCCCATCGTCGCCTCGTCCGACACATAGTCGATCGTGTCGTCGACCAGCTGAAACGCGATGCCGAGATAGTGCCCATAATTGTCCAGCGCCTGCTCGATCGCCTCGTCCCGCTCCGCCACCACGGCGGCAATGCGGCAGGCCGCCGCAAACAGCACCGCCGTCTTGGCGTTGATGATGTCGAGATATTGCTCCTCGTCCGTCTCGATCCGGCGCTGGGCGGAGAGCTGGTTCACCTCGCCCTCCGCGATCACGGCCGACGCGTTGGAGAGGATCTTCAGCACTTTCAGCGAGCCGTCCTCCACCATCAGTTCAAACGACCGGCTGAACAGGAAATCGCCGACCAGCACGCTGGCGCTATTGCCCCAGATGATGTTCGCCGTCTTGCGCCCGCGCCGCATGCCGGAACCATCGACCACATCATCATGCAGCAGAGTCGCGGTGTGGATGAACTCCACCGCGGCGGAGAGCTTGTGGTGGCGCGTGCCCGTATACTGGATAAGGCGCGCACAGGCGAGCGTGAGCATCGGGCGCATTCGCTTGCCGCCACCGGCGATCAGGTGGCCCGCCAGCTCGGGAATCAAAGGGATACGCGACTGCATGCGTTCGAGAATCACGGCGTTGACATTGTTCATGTCCTCCGCGACGAGGGCCATCAGCGGATCGAGCGAGGGCGGCGTGGCGCGGCCGATGCGGTGGATGCTTGCAGTCATGCGCGCGGATTTACGCGCTCATGCCGCAAAGGCAAGCGTTAAGGCTTGCGCCCCTGCGCGTCAGCGGCAAAAAGGCGCAACGCAACAGGGGAGAATGGCGGTGAGCGAATCGCTGGAGCATTATCGGCAGAGCATCGACAATATCGACGCGGCGCTCATCTATATGCTGGCCGAGCGGTTCAAGGTGACGCAGGCGGTCGGTCGCTACAAGGCCGAGCATGCCCTGCCTCCCGCCGATGCCTCGCGCGAGGAACGGCAGATCGAGCGCCTGCGCCAGCTCGCCGCCGATGCGCAGCTCGACCCCGTGTTCGCAGAGAAATTCCTGCGTTTCATCATCGATGAGGTGATCCGCCACCATCGGCAGATACAGGACGGCTGAGCGTATATAGTATCGCGGGCGGGGCGGCCTACCTCCGCAGCCATCTGCCTGAGGCCTGGCTCAAAGCGCCTGTTCCTCATCCGCGAGGGACCGATTGCGTGCGTCGTTCGGTGCGGGAGCCTCCGCCGCCTCGCCGTTCATCCGGCTGTGGATCGCCTGGCTCATCGCCTCGCCGCTGGCGTTCAGGAGCGGGAAGCTGCGCGCGGTGGTGATCCAGCGCGGCAGGGCGGCCTCTGGCCCGAACAGAAAATGATAGCCGAGCGAGAAGGCGAGGAACGCCAGGGTCGCCACCACCAGGCCTTTGAGGGCGCCAAAGCCTCCGCCCAAAATCCTGTCCACCGTGCCGACCATCGAGGAGCGCACCCCCTGCCCCACCCGGCTGGCGACCAGCTTGCCAGCAAGAAAGGTCAGCGCGAACAGGCCACCGAACGCCAGCAGCGAGGCCGAAGCGCCCGCGCCGATCCACACGCCCACCAGATCCGTCACCGGCGCGAGGAACAGCCGCACCGCGATCACCGCCACGGCCCAGGCGAGGAGGGAAAGCACCTCCTGCACAAATCCACGGAGAAAGCCGGTTACGGCCATCCCCCCCATCAGCAGCAGCAAAGCCATATCGAGCGCGGTCATGGCGCGCAGGTTTATCCGCGCCCCAGCACCCGGTCAACATACTGCGCGAGAGTGCGATAGCTATGGAGGGCCATCCCGCCCTCGTCCCCGCCGGAACTTGCGGGGATAGCGGGCACGCCGGCCTGCTCGAATCCGAGCTTCTTCGCCTCGCGCAACCGCAGCGCCATATGCGACACCGGGCGGATTTCGCCTGACAGCGCCACCTCGCCAAAGAAGATCGCCCCCGTCTGCACCGGCCGCTCGGCCAAGGCCGACACCAGCGCCGCCGCCACCGCGAGGTCCGCCGCCGGGTCCGCTATTTTATAGCCACCCGCGACATTGAGATACACCTCGCAGTTAGCGAAGCTCAGGCCACAGCGCGCCTCCAGCACCGCGAGCAGCATCGCGAGGCGGCCGCTATCCCACCCCACCACCGCGCGGCGCGGGGTCGCCCCGCTTTGCAATCGCACCGTCAGAGCCTGAATCTCGACCAGCACCGGGCGCGTGCCCTCCAAAGCGGGAAACACGGTTGCGCCGGTCACGCTCTCGGTCCGGTCGGTGAGGAACAGCGCCGAAGGATTGGGCACCTGCTCCAGCCCCTGCTCCGCCATTGCGAACACGCCGATCTCGTCCGTGCCGCCAAAGCGGTTTTTGAGCGCGCGCAATATGCGATACTGATGGCTGCGCTCGCCTTCAAAGCTGAGCACCGTATCGACCATATGCTCGAGCACGCGCGGGCCGGCGATGCTGCCATCCTTGGTGACATGGCCGACCAGCACCACAGCCGTGCCGCTTTCCTTGGCGAAACGAATCAGCTCCTGTGCGGAAGCGCGCACCTGGCTCACAGTGCCGGGCGCGCTGTCGATGAGGTCACTGTGCATGGTCTGGATCGAGTCGATCACCAGCAGATCAGGCGCCGCCCCGCCCCGCCCGGCCTGCTCCATGGTCGCCAATATATCGCGCACCGACGTGGCGCTGGCGAGCTGCACCGGCGCATCGCCCAGCCCCAGCCGCCGCGCGCGCAGCCGCACCTGATCCGCCGCCTCCTCGCCACTGATATAGGCGACGCCAAGGCCGCGCCGCGCCATTTCCGCCGCTGTCTGCAACAGCAGGGTCGATTTTCCGATACCGGGATCGCCACCGATCAGCGTCGCGCTGCCCGCCACGAGGCCGCCGCCCAGCGCCCGGTCGAACTCGGCAATGCCGGTCGCGGCGCGCTCCGGCAGGGCAATCTCGCTGTCCAACGCGGTGAGCATCAGCGCCCGGCCGCCCTTTTGCAGATCATGCCGCGCGGCAAAGACCGTGGGCGCTGCCTCCTCCGCCAGCGTGTTCCAGCCGCCGCAATCGTCGCACTGCCCCTGCCAGCGCGGCGAAGAGCCGCCGCACTGCTGGCATATGAATGTTTTCTTCGCCTTCGCCATAGCCTAGATATGCAGAACATTTAGAGAACATCAAGAACTAAAATGACAGGGGGCTGGAAACCGGCGGGCGTCTGGGTCATTCAGGGCGGGATGAAACCTTCCGCACCACACACCCCCCATATCCGCATCGCCAGCTACAACATCCGCAAGGCCATCGGCACGGACCGCCGCCGCAACCCCGAACGCATCCTTGCCGTGCTGGCGGAGATGGATGCGGACATCGTGGTGCTACAGGAGGCGGACCGGCGCTTTGGCGGGCGCGCCGCCGCCTTGCCGCCGCTGTTGCTGGAGCTGCACAGCGATTATCATCCCCTGCCCCTCAATGTGCAGACGGACAGCATCGGCTGGCATGGCAACGCGATTCTGCTGCGCAAATCGGCGGCGCTGATGCGCTGCGATGTCCTTCATTTGCCCTGCCTGGAGCCGCGCGGCGCAGTGGTGGCGGAGGTTTCTATCGGCACGGTCAGCTTGCGGGTGATCGGCATGCACCTCGACCTCTCAGGCCTGTGGCGCAGACGACAGGCAGCGGCGATCCTCCATGCTGTCAGCCTAATGCCGGACATGCCCACCGTGCTCGCCGGAGATCTCAACGAATGGAGCGCCGCGCGCGGCTGCCTCGCGGATTTCGCCCGCCATTTCCACTTTGCGGATACGGACAAGAGTTTCCATGCGCGTCGGCCGGTCGCGCGGCTGGACCGTATCATGTATTGCGGCCAACTGGAGGCGGTATCCGCCCACGCGCACCACAGCGCGCTGGCGCGGCGCGCATCGGATCATCTACCGATCTGGGCGGATTTCAGGCTGGTCTAATCCCCGGTGAGGATGCGATCGACCAGTTGCTTCACCGTCGGCACGAACCCATTGGAATAAAAAGGGTCCTGCCCGAATTTATAGGCGCCATGCCCGGCAAACATCAGGTTCTGCTCCGGCGCGCCGCCATGGGCGATGTCCTGCAGGGTTTTCTGGATGCAGAAGCTGCGTGGATCGGCCAGCCGCCCGGTCGAATTCGTCTCGCTGTCCATCCAGCTCGAGAAAGCGCATTGCGAGAGGCAGCCCATGCAGTCGGTCTGGTCCTTGCGGATGAGCGACTTCTCGTCATTGCTCACGAATATCAGCGTGTTGTCCGGCGTCTTTAACGCGCTTTCAAAGCCCGAAAGCGCCCACGCGCGCGCGCGCAGCAGATCGCCCTTCGTCACCCAGAAATTCTTGCCCTTCACCCCTACGTCGAGCTGGTGGGTATGATCCCCCGCCTGCTCGAGCGAAAAGGCGATCTGCCGCTCGGACCGATCCTCGAGGTTGCGCAGGAACGGGGTGCGCACCGCCGACGAATAAAAGCCGGTGGGCGAAAAACGATGCAGCAGTATGTCGCCCTCGTCGAGCGTGGTCAGCTTGTCCTTCCACGCCTGCGGGATCGGGCTTTCGCGCGTCAGCAGCGGGCGGGTGCCGAACTGGAAAGCGATCGCGCCCAGTTCCGGGTTGTCGATCCATGCGTTCCAGTCGCGCAGATACCAGACCCCGCCTGCCATCACGATCGGCACGTCGTCCGATATGCCGCCCTCGCGCATGGTTTCGCGCAGCGCCTTGACGCGCGGATAGGGATCTTCGGGCTTCAGCGGATCCTCGGCGTTGGAAAGGCCGTTATGCCCGCCCGCCAGCCACGGGTCCTCGTAAACCACCGCCGCCAGCCACTCCGCCGCCTTGGAATAGGCCCGCTTCCACAGCGCGCGAAAGGCGCGGCCGGAGCTGACGATCGGCAGATAATAGACGCCATATTGGGCCGCGATTTCGCTGAGCTTGTAGGGCATGCCCGCCCCGCAGGTGACGCCCGCCACCATGCCCCGGGTGCGCTCCAGCACGCCGTGCAGCACCCGCTGCGCGCCGCCCATTTCCCATAGCACGTTGATGTTGATCGCGCCCTTGCCGCCGGCAAGCTCGTACGCGCGTTTCACCTGCTCGACCGCGCCCTCGATGGCATAGGCGACCAGCTCTTCATGGCGATCACGCCGGGTGCGGCCATGGTAGATTTGCGGGATCGGGTTGCCGAGCGCATCATAGCTGTCCGCATTGACGGCGGAGACAGTGCCGATACCGCCCGCCGCAGCCCACGCGCCGGAGCTCATGTGATTGGAAACAGCGACGCCCTTGCCGCCTTCGACCAGCGGCCATACTTCGCGCCCGCCATATTGTATGGGCTTCAACCCCTTGAACACCTGTATCAAGCTCCTGACCGCTACCCGCATTGTGCCGGGTGATTGGCCGCCTATAGCAATTTTTATGCGCCGCGCATGGAAAAAGTGCGGTTGCCTGGAACGCGGTGTTTCCGGCGTCGTTTCTACGCGAAACGCGGTGGTCAGCCTGGCGTTAGGGGCAAGGCGTTTCGCCCCATCGCCCGGCAGTATAGCGCGGTATAGCGCGTTAGCATCTCCGCTTCCGCATATTCCGACCGCGCTTTCTCCCGGTTGGCATCGCCCAGTGTGCGGCGCAAGGGGGCATCGCCCGCGAGGCGCGCCACAGCGGCGGCATAGCGCCCCTCCTCCTGCACGGGCACGATGAACGGCCCATTCCGCGCCGCCACCATAGTGCGCACGTCGCCGACATCGGTAGCCACGACCGGCAGACCCGCAGCCATCGCCTCCACCAGCGAGATCGGGAACTGTTCGCTATCCGATGAAAGCGCAAAAATATCGAAAAGACCAATGAAATGCGCGGGATTGGGCATGAAACCGGGCAATACGACGCGGCTTTCGCACCCCAATGCGCGGGCCTCGTCCACTATCGCATCCCGCTCCGGCCCTTCGCCGACAATCACGAGCCGTGCTCTTTCCCCAAGCGGCGCGACAGCGCGCACCAGACGCGGCAGGTTCTTGACCGCGCGCAGGCCGGCAAGCGTGCCGATGGTGACGACGCTCTCGTCTCGCGCAAAGCCGGGAATAGCGTCTGCATGCGGCGGCGGGGCATAGGCCGCCACATCAATGCCATTGGGGATGCGCATGATGCGCCGCGCGGGCTGCGCCCATGCGCCCAGCGCAATCTCCTCCAGCACGCGCGAGGGCACCACCAGCGCGGATACCCGCGCCAAGGCCGCCTGCCGGAACAGGTTGCGCCTGGGGTTGAGGCGGCGCACCTCGTCCTCGTTGAAGCCGTCCTCATGGTGGATCAGCGGGGGCAGTTTCAGGAACGGCGCGGCCATGCGATGCGCCATAACTGCATCCATTGCGCCCCAGTTATAGGTCAAAACGAGGTCGAAACCGCGCATATAGCGCGCCCACCGGAGATAGCGCCGGATGCCGGGCAGTCCATGGAGCGATGGCGCGCGTTCCTGCGGGAAATCGCAGGGGACCTCCGGGGCAATCGCCGCGCGTGCGCCCATCGCGTCATGATCGGCGCTGATAACCGTGTGATGCGTGCCCTCGCCCCAGTGGTTCATCAGGCGCACCGCCCGCGCCTCCTTGCCGCCGAGGTTAAAGCCGCTGTGGAGGTGGAGGATACGCGGCGGCGGCCCCTCAGGCACGCGCCAGCACCCGCTCCAGCAGCCGGTCGATCGCCGCCAGGGCCGCCGGCTCGTCGAGCGTCGGCGCATGGCCCACGCCCGGCACGCGCACCAGCTCCGCGCTGTCTCCTATTTCCTCCAACATCCTACAGGCGGTGGCCTCGCTCATCAGGTCCGACAGCTCTCCACGTAGAATAGTGCATGGAATGCCGCGAAATGCCGCCAGTACCGGCCACATATCCACCCCCGCCTCATTGCCCGGCACCTTCAGCGGTTCGGCTATGCGCTGATCATAATCGAGCACGATGCGGCCATGGCTGTTGAGCCGATAGAGCCGCTTCGCCATCGCCAGCCAGTCCTCCAGCGCGTAGTTTGGAAAGTTCGCCGCCTGTGTCTCCGCCAGCGCCCGCGCAGCATGCACCCATGTCGGGTGCCCCCCGCCCGACCCCACATAAGCACGGATACGATCCAGCCCCGCCTTCTCGATGGTGGGTCCGATGTCGTTGAGGAGCGCGCCGGCCAGATTGTCCCGATGCGTGGGGGCCATGATCATCGTCATGATCCCGCCCAACGAGGTGCCCAGAGCAACGAATTTTTTCAGCGCAAGATCAGTAAGCAAGCGCTCCACATCCTGCACATAGGTAAGCGGCACATACGTCATCGAGTCTTTGGAATAAGCGCTTTCGGCGCGCCCCCGCATTTCCGGGCAGATTACCCGCCACTGACCGGCATAGCGTTCCGCCAGCGCCTCGTAATCGCGCGCATTGCGGGTCAGACCCGGCAGGCAGAGTAGCGCCGGACGGGCGGCATGCTCCTTATCAGCCGCATATTCGCGATAATGCAGACGCAGACCATCGTTAGACCACCAGTATTTATCTTCATAGCGCGCCATACTTGATCCCTGCCTCTCTGCTCCCATATTGACGCATGATCCTCAGTCCGCAACCCGCGAAATATACCCCTGCGTCCGATATTCTCGCTCTGCCTGGCATATCGGATAGGGTGGCGCCCGCGCGCTTCCCACAGCACATACTGCGCTATCGCAACGACCGCTGGGCGCAGAGTATAGGGCTAGCCGAGTTGAGCCAGGCAGAATGGATCGCGCATTTCGGGCAGTTCGATCCGCTCGAAGCCAGTCTCTCCGGCCCACTGGCACTGCGCTATCATGGTCACCAATTCCGCGTCTACAACCCCAGTATTGGCGACGGGCGCGGGTTTCTGTTTGCCCAGATGCGCGATCATCTGGGGCGGCTGATGGACCTTGGCACCAAGGGATCTGGCCAGACACCTTATAGCCGCTTTGGCGACGGGCGGCTGACCCTCAAAGGCGGGGTGCGCGAGATACTGGCGACCGAAATGCTGGAAGCGCTGGGCGTTCCCACTTCCAAAACCTTCTCGCTGATCGAAACGGGCGAAGCGCTACAACGAAACGACGAGCCTTCTCCCACCCGCGGTGCCGTGCTGGTGCGCCTTTCCCACTCACATATCCGCATCGGCAGCTTTCAGCGCGCGGCGGCAACGGGTGATGAGCCGTTGCTGCGGGCGCTAACGGAGTATGCCCTGACAAAACTCTATGATGCGACACCGGGCGACAATCCCGCAGCCCAACTCTTGGCCCTCGTGGTCGAGCGCACGGCAGACCTTGCGGCGAGCTATATGATCGCTGGCTTCGTGCATGGCGTTTTGAACAGCGACAATATCAATGTCACCGGTGAGAGCTTCGATTATGGCCCCTGGCGCTTTACCCCGCTCTGGGAGCCGGGTTTTACCGCCGCCTATTTCGATCACCAAGGGCTGTATGCCTTTGCGCGGCAGGCAGAGGCAATCCATTGGGATGTGGCGCAACTGGCGTTATCATTGCGCACTTTGAGCGAAACCGAGCCTCTCGTGGAAACGCTCAATACATTTTCCAATCTCTATGCAGCGGCGATGCGGCGGCGCTTCTGCTGGCGGCTGGGTGTGGCGCGGGGCGACGAGGCAGGCGTTTCAGCTCAGATGGAAAGCGCCGTGCGTGCCCTGACCGCGACTCAAACGCCGATAGATCGCTTCTTCTTCGACTGGCGTGGTGGCGCGCTGCGCGGGTCAGACGCCGATGAGCGCTATAACGGGCCGGAGTGGGCTGACTTTCGTCAACAGATCGCGCCGTTCGCCAACCCCGCCGTCGCGCGCCATCCTTACTGGCAGGGCGATGCCCCCTGCTCGATGCATATTGACGAGGTTGAAGCGATCTGGGCCGCGATCGACACGCGCGACGACTGGTCTGTGCTCCAAGCCAAGATCGCGCAGATCGGCATGCTACGCGAAGCCATGATGCAGGCATGATGCCCGCGCTTCCCTCGCGCCTCATAATCGGGCATATTGCCGGCTAATGACAGAAAATCTCCAGTCCTTTGAGCCTGCTACAGGCGCATTGCTGTGGGAAGGTTTACCAGGCGATGTCGATGCTGAGGTGGAACGCGCCGCCTCCGCCTGGCCGCTTTGGGCCGCGCAGCCGGTCACCACCCGCATGGAAGCGATGCGCCGCTTCGCCAATGCCGTGCGCGGGCGTGACGAGGCGCTGGCAGACCGCATCGCCCGCGAAACCGGCAAGCCTGTGTGGGAAGCGCGAATGGAGGTATCTTCCGTCATCGCAAGGGTCGACATGCACATCAACGCCTATTCCGAGCGCACCGGACAGAAGCGGCTGGATGGCGCAATGAACAGTCGCCAGTCCGTGCGCCATAAGCCACATGGTGTGATGGCGGTGATCGGCCCCTATAATTTCCCGGCAGACGTGCCCGCAGGCCAGATCATCCCGGCGCTGATTGCGGGCAATGCGGTGATCTTCAAGCCATCCGAAAAGACGCCCGCCACCGGCGCGCTCTTGATCGAGCTGTTTCATGAGGCCGGGGTGCCGCGCGACGCAATTCGCTTCCTTCCTGGCGGACTGGAAGTAGGCAAGGCGCTGGTGCGGCACGAAGGCGTGAACGGGGTGCTGTTCACCGGCTCAGCCCGCACCGGCATCGCTATCAACCGAGCGCTAAGCGCTTACCCCGAAAAGATCGTCGCGCTGGAGATGGGCGGCAATAATCCGCTGATCCTGTGGGACACGCCAGACCTCGCCGCCGCCGCCGCGATCATCGTGCAGTCCGCCTATGGCACTTCGGGACAACGCTGCACCGCCGCGCGGCGCTTGATCGTTAAGGACAGTATAGCGAGTGGTATCGTCGCCGAACTGCGCAAGCTGATCGGGCGGCTGATCGTTGATCATCCTCATGCCAGCCCCGCGCCGTTCATGGGGCCGATGATCGATAACGGGACGGCGGATGGCCTGGGAGAGAGCTTCATGGCGTTGATGAGCATGGGCGGGCGGCCGCTGGTGCATCTTGCCCGGCCGGATGCAGAGCGCCCCTTCCTATCGCCCGCGCTGATTGACATGACGCAGGTGCAAGAACGACCAGACATCGAGCTGTTCGGCCCGATCCTCCAGCTTATCCGGGTAGAAGATTTCGATAGCGCAATCCGCGAGGCGAATGCCACCCGCTATGGCCTCTCCGCCGCGCTCATCGGCGGATCGCCGCAGCACTACGAGCAATTCTGGCGGCAGGTGCGCGCCGGGATTATCAACTGGAACGGACCGACCTTCGGCATCGGCGGTTCCGCGCCCTTCGGCGGCGTTGGTGTATCGGGCAACCACCGCCCCGCAGGCGGCCATGCGGCCGATTTCTGCGCCTATCCGGTCACGTCATCGGAGGCAGATCAGCCCCGCGCCAGCATCGGCATCGGGCTCACCCCTGTCGATACCAGCGGTATGGGCGATTGATGCTGTAGTACCACCATAGTTTTGCTTGGCGGTCCCAAAATCATTTTGCGTTGCGAAATGGCGCGGGTCACGCCATCTGCCAAACATGGCCGAAGTTCCATCCTCTATGCAGCGCGGGACAGTGTATCTCGTGGGCGCAGGTCCGGGCGACCCGGAGCTGCTGACGCTGCGCGCGGCGCGGCTGATCGGCGGGGCAGGCCTCATCGTGCATGACGGCTTGGTGGATGCGGCGGTCCTCGCCCTGGCGCCACAGGGAACGGAGCTGATCTCGGTCGCCAAGAGCCGCGCGCGCCACACACTGCCGCAGGATGAAATCAACGCGCTACTGGTGCGCGAGGCGCTGGCCGGGCGCGATGTCGTGCGGCTGAAAGGGGGCGACCCGTTCATCTTTGGCCGTGGCGGCGAGGAGATGGACGCCTGCCTCACGGCGGGACTGAAGGTGGAAGTCGTGCCGGGAGTCAGTGCAGCGATCGGCTGCGCGGCCGAAGCGCGCCTGCCGCTCACGCATCGCGGCGTATCGAGCGCCGTCACGTTCGTCGCCGGGCAGTGCCAGGGGCTTGCCGAGCAAAACTGGGCGGGCCTTGCGGGCAGTGATCGCACGCTAGTGATCTACATGGGTGTTGCATCCGCCCCGCTGATCGCGGAAAAATTGATCGCGGACGGGCTGTCGCCAGATATTCCGGTCGCGGTGCTGGAAAAAGGCACACGATCAGATAGCCGCGTGCTGCGCGGTTCGCTGTCGGAATTGACGCATATCATTGAGCAGGAACAAGTGGTCAGCCCCGCGCTCATCGTTATCGGCGAAGTGGCGAGCAAGGCCGAGGGAGAATCGATCCGGCAACTTACTGGCTGGACAAGGGAGGAAGCAGCGTGAAGATTCTAACGGCAAACGATCTCGCGAGTGGCGATGTCGTCTGGTGGGCGGGCGATGGCTGGAGCCGCCTGCTGGTGGAAGCGGTGGATACCGAGACGGACGGCGAGGACATTGGCAAGCGCGAGGAAGCCGCGCGCCATGTTGTGAGCGCCTATGTGGTCGACGCCGAGATGACGGCGGACGGACCCCGCCCTGCCCATATCAAGGAGCGCATTCGTGGCCTCGGCCCGACCGTGCGCCCGGATCTGACCCTGAAGCCCGAAGCGGGCGACCTTACAGCGTGGGTGATTTAAGATGTATAGCTACGATAATTACGATCAGGCGATGGTCGATGCCCGCGTGGCGGAATTTCGCGATCAGGTCAGCCGCCGCCTCGAAGGCAAGCTGACCGAAGAGCAGTTCCGCCCGTTGCGCCTGATGAACGGCCTCTATCTTCAGCTCCATGCCTATATGCTGCGCGTCGCGGTGCCCTATGGCACGCTGTCTGGCCGCCAGATGCGGATGCTGGGCCACATCGCCCGTAAATATGACCGGGGCTATGGCCACTTCACCACACGGCAGAACATCCAGTACAACTGGATCAAGCTGTCTGACGCGCCGGATATTCTGGCCGATCTGGCGAGCGTCGAGATGCACGCGATACAGACGAGCGGCAACTGCATCCGCAACATCAGCTCCGATCAATATGCGGGCGTGGCGGCGGATGAAGTGGCGGACCCGCGCCCTTGGGCCGAGCTGCTGCGCCAGTGGTCGAGCTTTCACCCGGAGTTCAGCTACCTCCCCCGCAAGTTCAAGATTGCTGTGATAGCCTCACAGGAGGATCGTGCGGCGATGCGTCTGCACGACATCGGGCTGGAGCTGATGAAGAAGGACGGTGTGATTGGCGCGCGCGTATTCGTGGGTGGCGGCATGGGCCGCACTCCGATGATAGCGCCTGAAATCAATCCATTCGTGACCGAAGATGAGATTATCTCTTATGTCGAGGCGTGCCTGCGGGTATACAACCGCTACGGCCGCCGCGACAACAAGTACAAGGCGCGGATCAAGATCCTCGTGCATGAGCTGGGCGTCGAGGAATATCGCCGTCAGGTGGCGGAGGAATTCGCGCACATGAAAACGCTAGGCCTCAACCCGCCGCGCGAGGAGCTGGCGCGCATCGCAGACTATTTCGCGGATCCCGCCTATGAAGGCGGCCAGTCGGATGATCTCGATCGCTCCGACCCCGATTTCGCGCTGTGGGTCGATCGCAACGTAGTCGCGCATAAGCGCCCCGGCTATGCCATCGTCAACATTAGCCTCAAACCGATCGGCGGCATCCCCGGCGATGCCTCCGCCGATCAGATCGAGCTGATGGCGGACCTTGCGGGACGCTATTCACTCGACGAATTGCGCGTCACCCATGCGCAGAACATCGTGCTTCCCTATGTGAAGAAGGCAGAGCTATTCGCGCTGTGGCAGACGCTGGAGGCGAACGGCCTTGGCGAACCGAATCTCGATCTGGTGACGGACATCATCGCCTGCCCCGGCCTCGATTATTGCAGTCTCGCGAACGCCCGCTCGATCCCGGTCGCGCAGAAGATCGCGACTCGCTTTGCAGGCAATGGCAAGGACGCGCAAATCGGCGAGCTGAAACTCAAGATTTCGGGCTGCATCAACGCTTGCGGCCATCACCACGCCGGCCACATCGGCATCTTGGGCGTCGACCGCAAAGGCACGGAAAATTACCAGCTCCTGCTCGGCGGCTCTGGCGCGGAGGATTGCTCATTGGGCACGATCACCGGCCCCGGCTTCGATGAAAACGGCATAGTCGACGCAGTCGAGAAGGCGACGGACCTGTATCTGCGCGAACGTGCCGACGGCGAGCGGTTTCTCGACACCTACCGCCGTCTTGGCATGGCCCCGTTCAAGGAGGCGATATATGGCTGATTTCATCACTTTTCGTACCGATGAGGCATCCCAGGAGCCTGTCGTCACACTCGAATCCTTTGGCGATCAGTCGAACGCGACCGCCGTGCGGATCGAGCCAGGCGAGGACGCGCGGGAACTACTGCCCTTCCTCGGCCGCATCGCGCTCGTGGAGGTCAACTTCCCGGCCTACACCGATGGTCGGGGATACAGCGCCGCGCAAATCCTGCGCGAGAACGGCTATGCGGGCGAGCTGCGTGCCGTGGGTGATGTGCTGGTGGATCAGATTGCCTATATGCGCCGCTGCGGGTTTGACAGCTTCAAGCCCAACGTCCCGCTGGACGACGCAGATGTCGAGGCCGCGCTGGCTCGCTATCCTGATGTCTATCAAAAGACCATCGATGGCCGTGCGCCCATATGGGCCAAGCGGCATGAAAGCGCTTGACCCATGACCGCCACTGCCCGCCAGCTTGATGTCATCGACGCCCGCCCCGCCTTCACACAGGCAGATGCGGATGCAATGAATGCACGTTTCGAGGGCGTGGACACGCTCTCGATGCTGCGTGCGCTGTTCGCGGAAAAGCTGTTGGGCAAAATGGCGGTGGTTTCTTCATTCGGCACAGAAAGCGCGGTGCTGCTGCATCTTGTGGCGCAGGCGGACAAGAGTGTGCCGGTAATCTTTGTCGATACGATGAAGATGTTTCCCGAGACGCTGGACTATCGCAAAACCCTAATGGACGCGTTCGGCTTCACCGACAGCCAGGTGGTGACGCCGGAGCCGCAGGTTCTTGCCGCCAAGGACGCCAACGGCCTGCGCTGGTCTTATGACCCCGATGGCTGCTGCGACATCCGCAAGGTCGAGCCGCTGGCCCGCGCAAAGTCGGGGCTGGATACTTGGATTTCCGGGCGCAAGGCATTCCAATCCGTCACCCGCCAGAATATCCCCCGCTTCGAGATCGAGGACGGGCGGTTGAAGCTCAACCCGCTGGGCGACTGGACCAAGGACGATCTGGAGGCCTATTTCACGGAGCATGACCTACCGCGTCATCCGCTGGAGGCGCAGGGCTATCTCTCGATCGGCTGCGAGCCTTGCACCTCCAAGGTGCTGCCGGGAGAGGACCCGCGCGCCGGGCGCTGGCGCGGGTGGGACAAGGTGGAATGCGGCATTCACACCACCTCTACTCCGCTGGCAGACCCTGACGACCCCGCAAACATGCCGGTGTTCTGAAGCCACGATTTTCTTAAAGTCCGGGCGTCAGCAACCGTCGGTCTGCGTCCATTCAGTCATAGCCATAACCGGCATACTCACCCTCCGCCAGGTCGCTGAATTTCGTCGTTTTCGCGTCGAACTTCATGCGCACCTTTCCGGTGGACCCGTGGCGCTGCTTAGCGACGATCAGTTCGGCAAGGCCGTGGATGCGCTCCATATTCTCGCGCCAGATGGCGTATGCACCCTCGTCCTCCATCTTTGGCTCTTTAGACATCTCGTAATAATCTTCGCGGAACACGAACCACACCATATCCGCATCTTGCTCGATCGAGCCGGATTCGCGCAGGTCTGATAGCTGGGGCCGCTTGTCCTCGCGGCTTTCGACCGCACGACTGAGCTGCGATAGCGCGAGCACCGGGCAGTTCAGCTCCTTTGCCAGCGTCTTTAGCCCGCGGCTGATCTCCGAGATTTCCTGCACCCGGTTTTCGCCGGATTTGGATGAACCCTGCAAGAGCTGAAGGTAATCGACCACGATAAAGCCGACATTATGGCGGCGTTTGAGGCGGCGCGCGCGGGTACGCAGCGCGGCAATGGTGAGGCCTGGTGTATCGTCAATATAAAGTGGCAGCTCTTGAAGCTCCCGTGCCGCGCGCGAGAGGTTCTGGAATTCCGCCCGGCTGATCTTGCCCATGCGCAGGGCCTCGCCCGATATTCCTGACTGCTCTGCCAGGATACGCGTAGCAAGCTGATCGGCGGACATTTCCAAGCTGAAAAATGCCGTGCGTGCGCCAATATTCTTCTCCGGCGGGATGCCGTCCGCCTCGTCCCGTAGCCAGCGCGAGGCAGCGTTATACGCAATGTTAGTGGCAAGCGAGGTTTTGCCCATGCCCGGCCGACCGGCGAGGATCATGAGATCCGAGTTGTGTAGGCCGCCGATCTTTGCGTTGAGGCAATCAATGCCCGTGGTGATGCCCGAGACATGCCCGCCGCTGTTCAGCGCGCGTTCCGCAATCTGCACCGCCATCGTCGATGCCTGAAGGAAATTCTTGACGGAGCCGACCTCGCCCTCGCCCTCAGACACGCGGTAGAGCGCGACCTCCGCTGCCTCGATCTGCGCCTTGGGGTCGACATCCTCGCTGGTATCGAGCGCGTTTTCCACCAGCTCTCGCCCCACACCCACCAGCTCACGTAGCAAGGCGAGATCGTAGATCTGCTGCGCAAAATCCCGCGCGCCGATTAGGGATGCGCCACTCGCCGTCATTTGCACCAGATAAGCCGAGCCGCCCAACCCCTTCAGCGCCTCATCCTGATCGAGCATCGGCTTCAGCGTCACCGGGCTGGCGATCATGTTGCGGTCGAGCAACTTCAGAATCGCCTCATAGATGCGGCCATGCACCGGCTCGAAGAAGTGCGCCGGCTTGAGCTTCATCTGCACATCCTCCGCGACTCGGTTGTCGATGAGGAGCGCGCCCAGAAGCGCCGCTTCCGCCTCGATATTGCGCGGAAGTTCTTTCACGGCGCCGCCGGGCGCCTCCACCAGTTTCAATGCTTCAGCCATGCGCGTGATTGTTCACCCTTGTTCTGCCATATGCAAGGGTGTCCACAATCCTGTGGATAAAATGTGGATAACAGACCTCTTGCAATCTCTGCCCTGCCGCTCCACTGCTTGAGCCATGGCCGATCCGCGCATCATCGACATCACGCTCGATCAGGAGAGCATCATCTGGCGCAGCGCCGATGTGGAGCAGGAGCGCCGGATCGCGATTTTCGACCTGTTGGAGGAGAATTTCTTCAAGCCGGTGCGCGTCCACGACGATGGTTATAGCGGCCCCTATAAAGTGCGCCTCTCGGTTCAGGAAGGGCGGCTCGTTATAGAGATCGACCGGCAGGATAATTCTCCGCTTGAGGTGGTTATCCTCGGCCTTGGCCGCTTCCGCCGTCCTATCAAGGATTATTTTGCAATCTGCGATAGCTATTTCCATGCGATCCGCGCAGCAACCGCGCAGCAGATTGAAACAGTCGATATGGCCCGCCGCGCCATCCACAATGAGGCCGCTGAAACGCTGATGGAACGACTGGACGGTAAAATCGAGGTCGATTTCGATACAGCACGCCGGCTCTTCACCCTGATCTGCGTCCTCCACATCAAGCAATGAGCCTGTCTTGCAGGCCAAGCACGCGTGCCCTGGTGGCATTGGCGCTGATACTGATGCTGGTCGCGCTTGCCTGTTATGGGTGGCAGCGGTGGCGGCACTGGGCGCCCGCGCGTCAGACTTATCCGGTGCAGGGGCTTGCCCTCTCAGCGGCTCAAGGCGAAATTAACTGGGGCAGCCTAAGGGCACAAAACCCGGATTTCGCTTATATCCGCGCAGTGACGGGTCTTACCGGTCGGGACGCCGCCTTTTCCCGCAACTGGACTGCGGCTAAGGCCATGGGCATGCGCTATGGCGCGGAAATCATGTTCGATCCTTGCGGCCGCGCCAGCGATCAAGCGACGATCTTCCTTACGACTGTGCCGCGCGACGCAGCCGCTCTGCCTCCTGCGATCCGTCTGGACGCTATCCCCGCATGTATTCCGGCGCCAGGGCAAGACAAGGTCGTGAGCGAGTTGAACACCCTCATCAACCTCGTCGAGGCGCATATGGGCAAGCCCGCACTGCTCCATGTCTCAGCGAAGGCGGAGGCGCTCTATGGCATCAGCACCCGTATCAATCGCACGCTGTGGCTGGACCGCAACTGGCTCGCGCCCGATTATGCCAGCCACCGCTGGGTGATGTGGAGCGCGAACAGCGCCCGGCACCTGAGAGGCGTTGACGCGCCAGTCGAGTGGGTCGTCGTCGCGGATTGAGGGCAGCATTCGGGACACGTAATCAGGGCGGGCTTGCCGGGGCGGGTTTTCCGCTTTAGGCAAACAACCGCACATCTAACACACGAGACTCCTCACGCATGTCGATCCTTTCAGACCGCTGGATACGCGAACAATCGCTGGCACATGGCATGATCGAGCCGTTTGTCGATGGGCAAAAGCGGGATGGCTGCATAAGCTATGGCCTCTCGTCTTATGGCTATGACGCGCGGGTGGCGGACGAGTTCAAGATCTTCACCAATGTCGACAGCGCGGTGGTGGACCCCAAGAATTTCGACGGCAAATCGCTGGTCGATCGCAAGACCGATGTCTGCATCATCCCGCCCAACAGCTTTGCGCTCGCCCGTACGGTGGAGTATTTCCGCATACCCAACGACGTGCTGGTCATTTGTCTGGGCAAATCGACCTATGCGCGCTGCGGCATCATCGTCAACGTCACCCCGCTGGAGCCGGGCTGGGAAGGGCATGTGACGCTGGAGTTCTCCAACACCACGCCGCTGCCCGCCAAGATTTACGCCAACGAGGGCGCGTGCCAGTTCCTGTTTTTGCAAGGCAACGAGCCGTGCGAGATTACGTATGCGGATCGCGCGGGGAAATATATGGGGCAGCGCGGGGTGACACTGCCAAAGCTGTGAGGGGCGCGTGACAGCGTTGCGGACATTAGCGAGCTGGGCGACGACTGTCTTATAGAAGTGAAGCTAATGTGGGGTTGCACAATCAGCTTGATTGACATCATTCTAAAGCGGGCTAGTTAAAAGACTGCACCGCTCCCCAACAAAATAGGGCGCCACATCGAGCGCCCCCTTCGTATCTGCTAAGCTCGAACCGCTTATTTCTTGAGCGTAAGCCCACCGAAGCGCTTGTTGAAGCGGGCGACCTGGCCACCCTGATCGATATTGCGCGTGCCGCCGGTCCATGCCGGATGCGACTTGGGGTCGATTTCCAGCGCCATCGTGTCGCCTTCCTTGCCCCAGGTCGAGCGGGTCTGGAAGGTGGTGCCGTCGGTCATCTGCACCGTGATGAAATGGTAGTCGGGGTGGGTATCCTGCTTCATGTCATGCTCCATTAGTGGCCGGTTCCGACCGGCCTCAAGCGTGGGTAAAATCTCTCCGCGCTTCCGGACGCAAAACCGGTTCCCACTTTTGCTGGAAGCGCGTCAACAAAATCGAAGCGCCGCCCTTAGCGGGTGATGCCGGAAAAGGCAAGAATTATACAGCGGTGCTCAGTTTTTCGGCGCTTCCGAAATCATCGCGGTGCACTGCGCCTCGGCGCACAGCTTGCCCTCGACATAGGCCTTGCCCGCAAACTTGCAGATCGCGCCGCGCACCTGCGTGAATTCGACATGGAAGTCGATCAGGCAACCCGGCTCGATGGGCTGGCGGAATTTGGCGCCGTCTATCCCCATGAAGTAGACCAGCCTTCCGGTGCCGGCCAGCCCCAGCGATTCGACCGCCAAAATCCCTGCCGCCTGCGCAATCGCCTCGACGATCAGCACGCCGGGCATGATCGGCCGCGCAGGGAAATGGCCCTGAAAAAACGGCTCGTTGACCGACACCGCCTTGACCGCGTGGATCGAGGTGTTGGGCACCATCGAAACCACCCGGTCAATCAGCAGCATCGGGTAACGATGCGGCAGCGCGGCCATCACGGCGATGATATCCATCGGGCCGCGCGCGCCTGAATCCTTGCTTTCCCCCTCGCTCATCTTCGGATCAGCGGCCCGTCGGCGCGGCCTTGCCGGATGCCGGAGCAGCCGGTGCGGCTGGAGCCTGTGCACGAGCGGCCTGCGCCTGCATGGCCGCCGCTAGCATCTGCTGGACGCGCTGATAGACCTCATAGGTCTGCTGATCCGGGTTCCATCCTGCCGGTGCCGTAGTGGTTGCGGTTGGCAGAACCCTGTCGATCTCGGCGGTAATCGCGGTGGTCACATCAACAGCCGGCGGGGCCCATACAAAGGCATCGGGAGCGAGGATCATGTTAATCTTCTTGGCAGTGACTACAGCCTGCTGTGCGGCAGGATATTTGCCGATGATCTGGCTCACGACATACATCTGCGCCTTGGCAATGGGTTCTTGCAGGACGGCCATTTCCTTTTCCTTGGCATCAACAAGGGCGAGGTTCGGGTCCTTTGCGGCCACTGCGCCATCCATCTCTGCCTGGTCGACCTTCTTGTCGCCATTCTTGTCCAGCCTGACGAGCAGATCGTTCCGCTCCTTGCTCTTGGTCTGGATCTGGTCGTAGTAACTCTTGTAAGTGCCATCGATCTGCTGATAGGCGGGGATTAGCGCCTTGGCCTTGGCAATTGCGACGATGGTGCTGGCGGTGGCAATGCCTCCGACCTGCGCCTGTGCCGGAGCGGCTGCCAGCGCCAATGCCAGCGCCGGAGTGGCCGCCAGCGCAACTTTGCTGAAATATGTCATTAGAATTGAGTCCCTATATTGAAGGTGATGAGTTTGGTGTCGTCCCCTGGTTGCTTGAGCAGCGCCTTGGCAATGTCGATACGGAACGGCCCGAAAGGCGAGTTCCAGTTCACACCAAAGCCAACCGAAAGGCGCGGAGAAAGGCTATCGCCCAGATATGTTTCCTTGAATCCATTGCCGTTGTAGCTGACACTTCCCCCCGTGGGAGGGGTATAAATCGCACAGCCCGCCGAGCCAGGCTGAGAGGCCTGGTTGTTGCTAGACTGTATGACACCGCTACTATCAGCTATGGAACAGGTGCCGTTGTAGATACCCGTTCCATTGACCAGCGATGGCCTGCGAATTTTGCCCACGGCCCCTACATCCGCGAATATGGAAGGGCGCAGCCCTAGCTCGCGCGCGCCGCTGCCCAGCGGGATCTCGATCTCTGCATGGGCGAGATAATATAATCGCCCGCCCAAGGCATCATCCGTGCGGTTGGTGTTTAACAATGCGCCGTTGGCATCATAATAAGACCGGACAATTCTCGGCCCCACGCCCCTAATATCAAAACCACGCAATTGTGGCTCGCCCAAAAAGAAACGGTCGGTCAGCCGCACTTTATCCAGCGGATAGACTGCTCCGGTCGTGTCGGTGCCAAATCGCTGCTTGCCGAAACCCAGAATATAGCCTGCTTCCCCGGTAAGGCTGAGTACGAAGCTGCTACCCAGACCGAACCACTGGCCGCCACTGAGGCGCGAACGCAGATATTTGACGCTGCCGCCAAGGCCGGCAAAATCCTGGCTGAAATTGAGGTTGTGCCCCCGTGTCGGACGCAAACGGTTATCGCGGTTGTCGTAGATCCATGAATAGCCGATCGATGATGTTGTCCGCTTACCGATCGCATCGCACAGGTAACGGCCAGCGAGCAGAGAGTCGCACTGGCCATTGGTGTAATAGATGCTTTGGTCTAGCGTCACGTCATCAAAATTGAGGCCATAGCGCAGCGCGAGTGAAGTATATTCGGTCAGGGGCACGCCCGCCCGGACCTGGAACCCGGTAGTTACCTGCTGATATGTGCGGCTGCGGTCATTGTTGTTGAGATAGCGGAAACTGTTCTGATCCCGTCTGAAAATGTCGCCGCCCACCGCGATGTTGCGATCGAACAGATATGGCTCGGTAAAGCCTATCTGCACCGACTTGGAATATTTGGAATAATCGACGCTGGTGCTCAGCTCCTGCCCCTTGCCGCGGAAGTTATGCTGGGTTACGGATGCCGAGAAAATGATGCGCTCCAGGCTCGAATAGCCCGCCGAGAGCGACAGTTCGCCGGTCGATTTCTCTTCGACATTAGTTTCGAGCACAATCCTGTCAGGCGCAGAACCGGGCTTCTGCTCGATCTCAATCTTGTCCTGGAAAAAGCCGAGCGAGCGGATACGGTCTCGCGTGCGCTTGACCTGATAACTGTTGAACGCGTCTCCCTCTGCCAGGCGGAATTCGCGGCGCACCACCTTGTCCTGCGTCAGTGTGTTGCCGTTGATGTCCACTCGCTCGACATACACGCGGGGCGCGTTGCCGATGCGAAAGACGATACCCATCGTGCGGCTGTCCTTGTCGCGCTGGAAATCCGGATCGACACTCGCGAAAGCATAGCCGAACAGGCCCGCCGTCTCGCTTAGCAGATCGACGGTGTCCTCGACCTTCTTGGCGTTATACCATTCATCCTTGTGCATCGGCAGCGTGCTGGTCAGCCGGTCGCTGGGCAGCTCTCGGATGTCGCTCTCGACCTTCACATCGCCGAATTTATAGCGCTCGCCTTCCTCAACCACATAAGTGATGATGAAGTCCTGCTTATCAGGCGTAAGCTCCGCCACGGCGGAAACGACCCGGAAATCCGCATAACCCTGGGTCAGATAGAACTGGCGCAGCTTCTGCTGATCATAGGCCATGCGGTCCGGATCATAGCTTGTGCCAGAAGAAAACAGCCGGTGCCAGCGCGCCTGCTTGGTGGCCATCTCGCCCCGCAGCTTGCCGTCGGAATATCTGTCATTGCCGAGGATGTTAATCTGCCGGACCTTGGACTTCGGCCCCTCGTTGATCTCGAACACGATGTCGACGCGGTTCTGATCGAGATTGACGAGTTTCGGCTCCACCGTGGCGGCGAAACGGCCCTGGCGCCGATACAGCTCGACGATGCGCGCAACATCCGCACGCACCTTCGAGCGGGTATAAATCTGGCGCGCAGCCATCTTGATCTCGGGCCGGATCTTGTCTTCCTTGACCCGCTTATTACCCTCCAGCACGATGCGATTCACGACAGGATTTTCCTTGACCATGACCGTCAGCGCACCGGCATTGTCCCGGATCTGCACGTCGGTGAACAGCTCAGTCTCGTAAAGATCGCGTAATGCGGAATCGAGCGTTTCGCGGGTGTAGGACGTGCCTACACGCAGCTTGGTGTAGGAAAGGATCGTCTCTGGCTCCAGCCGCTGGCTGCCTTCTACCGTGATGCTGCGGATGGATTGCACCACTGCCGGAGGCGGAGCCGGTTCCGCGGGGGCGGCAACGGCAGATACCGGGGCCGTTTGCTGAGCCAAAGCGGCAGTGGGTAAGGATAGCGCAATACCGCCGAGGATCGTCCCGGCCAGTAGAGCCTTAGCCATATCTCTCTCTTTTTTCACGCGCTCACCTAACTCTGTCTGATACCCGAAGCCATTTTGCCATGCCCTGCCCGATAACCTTCAGCCAATCAAGCGGGAGAGGCTTCTCCATAGCCCGAAAGAACCCAAATCGTTGATCGTCACCAGCAGCATCAGGCTCAGCAGCAGGGCCATGCCTGAACGATAGGCCCATTCCATCACCTGCTGGCTGACAGGCCGCCGCCGCACCGCCTCGATCATGTAGAAAAACAAATGTCCGCCATCCAGCATGGGGATTGGCAAGAGGTTGATGAACCCCAAGTTAATCGAGATGAGAGCCATGAAAAACAGGAAGCTCGGCACGCCCATCATCGCGGCCTGACCGGAGATATCCGCGATCTTCAATGGTCCGCCCATCTCCGTGACCGGGCGGCGGCCGGTGATGATCTGGCCCATGCCATCGATTCCGGTGCGGGTCACGTCAATTGCCTGCGTCGCGCCGATCAAGGGTGCCTCCAGCACGCTCACGGGCTTGAGCTTTACCGCACTGGTGCCAACGCCCAGCAGGCCTATGCGATAGATGTTGCCGAAGCGGTCTTTCTCGATCCGCTCGCCCGCAGCAATATTCTGCTCAAAACGATCGCCGTTGCGCTCGATCACATAGGGCAGCACTTCATTAGGGCGCAGGCTGATAATAGCAGAGATATCGCGGAAATCTTCGATCTCCCGCCCCATGATGCTGATAACCCGGTCCCCCGGCCTCAGCCCCGCCTTCTCTGCCGCGCTCGCCGAAGCCACCTTGCCGATCACCGGCTCGCTCACCGGGGTGCCGTAGGTCATGGCGAGGCCGGCCAGTAGCAACACCGCAAAGGCAAGGTTGATACATGGCCCCGCCGCGACAATAGCCATACGCTGCCACACCGATTTGGCGGGAAAGCCCTGCTCCCGCTCCGCCGCCGGCAGGGCGAGCCATTCAGGATCGCTCTGGCTGGCGATGCCCATATCGCCCGCGAACTTGACATAGCCGCCCAGCGGAAACGCCGCGATGCGCCACCGTGTGCCGCGCCTATCCACCCAGGCGGCAATTTCCGGCCCGAAGCCAATGGAAAATATCTCCGCCTTGACGCCACACCAGCGTGCGACAAGATAGTGCCCCATCTCATGCACGAACACGAGCGGGCCGATCACGGCGATGAACGCCAGCACTGTCATTAGAATTCCGGGGGACGACATCAGGCTTTCACGCTCTCTATCATGCCGGGAACCATGGCACGCGCCTCCCGGTCAATTTCCAGCACATCCTTGATAGTGCGTGGTTCGCCTCCGCTATAGCCGGACAGCGCCCGTTCAACAACTTCCGCAATGCCGAGGAAACCAATTTGTCCCTTCAGAAATGCCGCGACTGCCATTTCATTGGCGGCATTGAGCACGGCGGGGAGCGCTCCGCCCCCCTCGCCCGCCTGCCGCGCCAGACGCAAGGCAGGGAAGCGCATCTCATCCGGCAGCTCAAAATCGAGATGGCCGATGCTCGCCAGATCAAGGGGCGCACTAGGCCCTTCCATCCGTTGCGGCCAGGCGAGCGCATGAGCAATCGGGATGCGCATATCTGGCGAGCCGAGCTGCGCCAAAGTCGAGCGATCGCGATATTCGACGAGCGAATGGATCACCGACTGCGGATGCACGATAATCTCGATATTGTTCAAGCCGATGGGAAAGAGGTGCGCGGCCTCGATCAGCTCCAGTCCCTTGTTCATCATCGTCGCGCTATCGATGCTGATCTTGGCGCCCATGGACCAGTTGGGATGCTTCACCGCCTGCTCCGGTGTAACACTTGCCATGTCTGTATAAGCCATAGTGCGAAACGGACCGCCGCTCGCTGTAAGGATAATACGGCGCACTTGGTCCAGATCACCGCCGGCGAGGCACTGGAATATCGCGTTATGCTCGCTGTCCACCGGCAACAGGGTCGCACCCGATGCACGCGCGGCTTCCATCATCAGCCCGCCTGCCGAAACCAGTGATTCCTTGTTGGCGAGCGCCACCGTCTTGCCACCCTCCAACGCTGCTAACGTCGGCGCCAGCCCCGCGCAGCCGACAATCGCCGCCATTGTCCAATCCGTATCAAGGCGCGCGGCTTCGACCAAAGCGGACGCCCCCGCCGCTACGTCTATGCCCGAACCAGCAAGCGCGGCTTTCAGCGTGCCATAATGCGCCTCGTTGCCAATTACCGCGATCCGGGCGCCATGCTCTATCGCGAGCTGGGCCAAGCGCTGCGGATCGCTGTGGGCGGTAAGCGCTACTACGTCATAAGCGTCGGGACGCCTCCCGATCAGGTCGAGCGTCGAGGCGCCGATGCTTCCGGTGGCGCCAAATATTGAAATCGTGCGGCGCGCACTGCTCACATCAATGTCCACCAAGTAAATGCCCCTGCGGCGATGGCCACGGGCAGCAAACCATCCAGTCTGTCAAATAGCCCGCCATGGCCAGGAATGAGCGCGCCACTGTCCTTCACGCCCGCGCGCCGCTTCATCCAGCTCTCGAAAAAATCCCCCGTCTGGGCGAGCACCGCCAGTGCCGCCCCGGCGAGCATCATCATTGCCAGGGTAAGCGGATAATCGTGAAAGACCTGAAGGATCGGATTGGGACCAGCCATAAGAGCAGACTTGGATTTGACGACGGCAGCCAGCATCACCAGCATGGCATAGACCATGCCACCATAGAGGCCCGCCCAGGTTTTCGACGGACTGATCGCGGGCGCTATCTTAGCTCCACCAAATCTGCGCCCTGCAAAATAAGCACCCGTATCGGTCGCGATCACGACCAGAATCGCTAGCCAACGCAGCTCTGGGGGGC